>CAZSMW010000058.1:0-34260 GCA_964607985.1 uncultured Eubacteriales bacterium | reverse complement strand
CAGACCGGACGCCGAAGTTCAGGGTGAACCTGTTGGCGATTGTCCAACTGTCCTGCAGGTAGAGGGAATAGCTGTCCATGTAGACGTTGTAGAAGCTGCCGAAGGGCCCGGTCGCGTCGTTCCCGCGGATCTCATAAAAGCCGTATTTTCCAGAGCCATAGTTTTTGCCCAACTGGATTAAGGGACGGTTCCAGTTCAAAGTGACTTCCGGGAAATTGACGGCGCTATCGACGTTGTCCCGCTTGCGTTCCCACCTCACGCCGCCTTTCCAGGCGTGCTCGCCGCCCAGGTTGAGAAAATAAGTGAAGTCGCTTCCGAGGTAGGACCTGGTGCGTTGCTGGACTTTGGTCAGGTAAACCCGGCCCCTGTTTGCATAGCCAACAGGCTTCTGATACTGCGCGGGGATCTCGGGGTAAAATACCGGTCCGCTTCCAGCTATCCTCCAGCGGGGCGAGTCCGGCGCCTGCAACGGGTTGGTTGTATCGGTCATGAACGCGCCGCCCCTAACGTTGACCATGAAATTGCCGCCGAAGGTCAGATCCATGGTTCCCGTGGCCGTCCAGTTGGGATAGCTCCAGCCGTAGTTTGCCCAGAGGTTGGCCGGGCTTCCCGTCCCGTCGCGGGGCGGCAGGTCGCCCTTGTACTTGGAGAAGTTGTTGACAAAGGACGCGCCTACGCGCATGAAACTAACGGGCTGGGCCGTGAGTTTGACCTGGAAGTTCCAGGCATCGTTCGTCTGCTTGTAATCGCCCATGACGACGGGTGTCGTCAGGTATTCCACGTGTCTTTTGACGGGCGAGAAGACGGGCAGGAAGGAGCCGAAGAACCACAGCCTGTCCTTGAGGATGTAGCCGCCGAGGCTGAAGCCGGCCTCGATCCTGTCCGTCTTGTCCTTCCCATAAAGGTCCTGATAATTGACGTATTCGGCCTTGTTGACATCAAAGGGGTTCAGCCGCAGGGAGTCCCGCTCCTTGCCGTTCAGCATCGAGCCGCTGTAATAGCCGAGGACCTCGCCGTGGTACTCGTTTCCGCCCTGGCGGGTGATAACGCTGACGACGCCGCCCAGCGCGCCGCCGAATTCGGCTTCGAAGCCGCTGGCCTTGATCTGGATCTCATCGATAAACTCGAAGGCCGCGCTCTGGGCGCGCGTCCCGTTCACCATGTTGGTGATGTCCATGCCGTCGATGTAGAACATGTTCTCCGAGCCGGACGCGCCGTCGACGGAGATCCCGCCGAGCATCGTTTCGTTATTGACGCCGGCAACCGCGGTGACCAGGGTGTCGAAATTCCGGCCCTTGGGCAGGATTTGGAAGGTCTCCTTGGTCATGGTCATTCCCTTGACCGTGCTCTTGACATCGATTAGGGGCGACTGGCCGACGACCGTGATCTGCTCCTCGAGGGTGCCGATCTCCATCTTGATGTCGAGCTTAAGGGTCTCCTCGATTCGCAGCACGATTTCCTTGCGGGAGACAGGCTTGAAGCCCTGGAGCGTGAAGGTGACCTCGTAGACGCCGGGGGGCAAAGACAAAAGACGATACGCGCCGTTCGCGTCCGTCACCCCGGTGGCCTTGCCGATGAGCTTCGGGCTGGTGGCCTCGATCGTAACGCCGGGAAGGGCATTGCCGTCTTCATCGGTCACGGCGCCCTGGAACTTGCCCGTCGGGACCTGGGCGCCCAGAGAAGCCGTTAGGAAGACGATGCCCAACACTGATAAGAAGAGAGCTTTAATGAGTTTACTCATCCATTCCCCTCCTTAGGAATTTTTTTGTTTCCTCCGGCATTCCGCCGGAGGGCCTCCTTCGTTGGGTCCTCAGCCATGAATAACTGGCTTGACCCGGCCGTTGGCTGATTTTTTTGTGCCTTTTTTGCGATCCCACCTCCTTAACTTAGGCATAGATAGAGCTTTAAATATCTTCATCAACATCAAATAATAGCAAAATTCATGCCAACCCATGATTCAGTTAATTTGTTTGTTTTCAATAATATTAGTTTTGAGAATTCGGCCTAAAATACAATTATTTGGATACTATCCATTTTATTGAACCGCGTGATAGGAAGCCGGGGCCGGGCCGCGTCATGCCTCAGCGGCCCGGTCCAATAAGGAAGGAGCTATGCAATCGACCATTAGGTCGTATTGCCGCTTTATCCATAAAGACGTTTCGCGGGCCCCGGTTTTCTCACCTGCCGGATAAGTTCACCCCAATATGGCCGATAGGATTCTGACATCCTCGTATTCTATCGGCAATTTTGGATTTTGCTTGTTTTCAAGCCGATTAAAAGCGATAATAAAAAATACCCCATGGAAATATCGAAGTTCCCGAGGGCTAGGATTTTGGGCAGGGTCGCGCTTATCGCCTTCTTGTGGGCGTTCACGATCTGGTTGGTTTATCCGCTCCTCACCGTCCGCTCGGTGAGTGCGATCGCCCCCCGTGAATACGTCTTCCGGACCGTCATGGGGATCGGCATCATGATCATCCTCTTCGGGAAAACCGTGACCGACCTCCTTTTTCCGCACGATCTGTCGCGGAATAAGGCGATTGTTTATACCGTATTCCTGGCGCTCTATAGCCTTGCCCTCCTCAGCGGGATCGTCTTCATGATAACCCGGGTGATCATTGTCTATGTGAACACCAGCGTCAGCAGCAGCACGCCGCAGATCTGAACGGATTGACAATCTGTTTTCCTCTATGCTAAGTTTAGGCCGGAAGTGAGGGAAGATCGTGAAAGAAACGATCAGGACCGCGTCCTTGTATGGGGCCCCGGTCTCCAAGAACCTTGTCGAACTCATCGAACGCAGCGCTGACGAGTTGACGAAACAGTATCTCGAGGACGTCAAACAGCACAGCCACCTCCCGACCTACCGGGCGTTCGACGAAAAGGAACTCTACAAGAGAGCTTACCGGGTCTACAGCCAGCTCGGCAATTGGATCTCCCAGGAAACAACCAAAGAGGAGATCAAGATCTACTGGAGGGACCTGGGCAAGCAACGGCGGGAAGAAGGCTTTCCGCTCCCCGAGATCATCCTGAGCTTGAGCATGCTCCGGAGGCAACTCTGGATCAAGGTCCAAGCCGAGGGACTTCTGGACACCGCCCTCGACCTCTATCAGGCTATGGAGCTCCACAACCGGGTGGTCACGTTCTTTGATCGGGCCATCTACTACGCCGCCTGCGGCTACGAAGACAAAGACTGACCGGGCGGGAGATGCGACGCTCACGTTAACGAGAGGGGGTGGTCATGTGTGAATTCTGTCATAAGCACGGGCCTTTACATCCATTTTCCATTCTGCCGGATGAAGTGTCCTTATTGCCACTTCTATAGTATTCCCTACGAGCGCCGCCTTTTCGAACGCTGGCACGAAGCGCTCGGAAAAGAGGCGTTCCGGTCCGCGGGTGGGGATATTCGCGTCGACACCCTTTACATTGGGGGCGGCACTCCGTCGCTTCTCGGACCCGATGAGATCTTCCGGACACGGGAGGCGCTCCGGGCGAACTTCCGTTCGGACCTCGCCGAATTCACCCTGGAAGCCAACCCGGACGTCCGGGACGAAGCGTTCCTCCGGGGCTGGAAGGACGCGGGCGTGAGCCGTCTGAGCGTCGGGGTTCAATCTTTCGATGACCGGGTCCTCAGGATCCTGGGCAGGGGATATACGGCCCGCCAAGCGGAGGAATTTCTGGAATTGGTCCGGAAGGTGGGATTTGGGACGATCAGCCTCGACCTCGTGATCGGAGTCCCGACGGAAAAGAGGGCATCCTTGCGGAAATCTTTGGAGAGGGTCCGTGAGCTCGGCCCCGACCACGTGTCGCTCTACATCCTGGAAAACCTGGAAGGCCTTCCGTTCGAGTCGGTCGTCTGCGACCACCCGATGGACGAGGACGCGGCCGCGGACGCCTATGAGCTGATGCGGAACGGGCTCGAGGAAGCGGGCCTCCGGAGATACGAGATCTCGAATTTCTCACGGGTGGGCGGGGAGTGTCTCCATAATTTGAAATACTGGCATTACGAGCCCTTCCTCGGCCTCGGTCCTTCGGCCTGCTCCCACATCGGCGCCGGCCGCTGGTGTAACAAGCCCGATTTGGAAGCTTGGGCTTCGGCCCTTGCCGAAGGAGGGGACTGCCGGGAGGAGGTCAGGCCCCTGCCGCCCGAGGAAAGCTTTAGGGAAGCCCTGATCTTCGGGCTGAGGCTTACTCGCGGCATCAGCATGGTCGGGTTCATGGAGAGGTTTGGTGTGGATGTCATGGAGCGTTACGGCAAGGAAATCCGGGATTTCGTCGAGGAGGGTTTGATACTTGTCGAAGGCGATGTCTTGAGGATTCCGGAGGACAAGTTCCTCATCTCCAATCAGGTTTTCCGCCGCTTCGTATAAACGATTTGCTAAGGAGTCTCGCATGGCCGTAAAAGCGTTCACCCCTGAGGAAATCGCCAGGCAGGGGCTGGCCCGGCTGAGGGCAAAAGCCGATCCCAGGAAAGCCAGGGACGTCCAGAAATACTTTAAGAAGACCGTGAAGTCCTATGGCGTTTCTTCTCCCGATGTCCGGGCGATTGCGGCCGATCTTTACGCGGCCATCAAGAAGGATTGGACCGTCGCCGATGCCATCCGGCTCTGCGACATCGTATTTCCCGAGCTCGAGCTCGAAGCCAAGGCCATCGGCGCCCTCATCCTGGCCAGGTTCAAGAAGGAATTGCCGAAATCTCTTTTCTCCAAGGTCAAAAGCTGGCTGGCAGCCAATCGCCTGGACAACTGGGCTTCGGTGGATGTCTTTTGTCCCGATGTCGTGGGCGCGCTGATCGTCAAGTACCCGGAGTTTGAAGAAAAGATCAAGTCCTGGGCGGGACATTCCAACCGCTGGGTCAAGCGGGCCTCGGCCGTTTCCTTCATCAAGCTGGCGAAGAAAGAGGAACATCTGGACACGATCTACAGCATCTCGCGCTCGCTCTTTTCCACGGACGACGACCTCGTTCAAAAGGCCAACGGCTGGCTCCTCCGCGAGGCGGGAAAGAAGGACATGGGGCGGCTCGAGAAATTCCTTCTCCGGCACGGGCCGGCCATCCCAAGGACGACCCTCCGCTATGCCATCGAACGTTTCGCTGAGAAGAGGCGCAAAGAGCTGTTGTCTGAAACAAAATAGGGTTCTCTTGCGTTGAGTGTGGGTTGGGTTAATAGCTTTTTAAATCCGTTCCCGAACCGCCCTTCTCGGCGCCTTCAGAACTCGCGTGTCTGATCTATCACCCTCGAAGAATAATCCATCCCGTCCAAGCCCCCAACCCACACTAAACTCAAGAGAACCCAAAATAGCAGGTGCTGGATTCCGCTGGAGGGATTACCGCGTTTTGTGCTATATTTCTCCCTTCGGCAATCCGCGTCCAAGGAGGCAAGATGAGATCCAAACTTATCCCCGGCTTCATCATTCTGATATTCGTCCTTTCGATCGCTTCATTCGCGGCTGAGGAGGCGCGCGTCCTCCGGTTCCCGGCCATCTCGGACAGCCAAATCGTCTTCAGCTGCGCGGGCGACCTCTATACGGTCCCCATTGCCGGCGGCGTCGCCCGAAAGCTCACGTCGCACGAAGGCTATGAGGCGTTCGCCCGCTTTTCACCCGACGGCGCGAAGATCGCCTTCACCGGCGAATACGACGGGAACCGGGAGGTCTACCTCATGCCTTCCGAGGGCGGCACACCCCTCCGGCTGACCTTCACCCCCTCTCTCGGCCGCGACGACATCTCCGACCGCATGGGGCCGAACAACCTGGTCATGGGCTGGACGCACGACGCCAAGAGCATCGTCTTCCGCTCCCGGATGATCGAGTGGAACTCCTTCAACGGTCAGCTCTTCCTGGCCTCCGTTTCCGGAGGGATCCAGTCGCAGATCCCCCTCCCCAGGGGCGGGTTCTGTTCATTCTCCCCGGACGATAAAAAGCTCGCCTACAACCGCATCTTCCGCGAGTTCAGGACCTGGAAGCGCTACCGCGGCGGCATGGCCGACGACATCTGGATCTACGACTTCGAGACCAAGAAAATCGAGAACATCACCGATAATCCCGCCCTCGACATCATCCCCATGTGGAGCGGTGACCGGATCTATTTCATCTCCGACCGGGATGAGAACAAGAAAATGAACCTTTATGTCTATGAGCTCGGGGCGAAGCGGACCCGGAAGCTCACGGACTTCGCCGAATACGACATCAAGTTCCCGTCGCTCGGCCCGAAGGCCATCGTCTTCGAGAACGGCGGGACCATCTTTACGTTCGACCTGGCGTCGGAAAAAAACGGGCGCGTTCCCATTGTCATCGCCGACGACCAGCTCTCCGGACGCGGCCGGATCGCCAGGGTCGATGACCGGATCACGAACTTCGAGATCGCCCCGGACGGCAAACGGGCGCTTTTCGGCGCGCGGGGAGACGTTTTCACCGTCCCGGTCAAACAGGGGAACACTCGGAACCTCACCGGGACCCCGGGGGTCCACGAACGCGCTTCCAAATGGTCGCCCGACGGTAAGTGGATCGCCTATATCTCGGATGCGACCGGCGAGGATGAGATCTTCATCGAAGCCCAGGACGGCTCCGGGAAGCCCCAGCAGCTCACGAAGGACGCCGACACCTACAAATATCAGATCTATTGGTCGCCCGACGGCGGGAAGATCATGTGGAGCGACAAGAAACAGAGGCTGAACTACGTCGACGTCGCCACGAATAAGGTTGTGGAGGTCGTCAAGGCCGAGCGCTGGGAGATCACCCAATATGCCTGGTCTCCGGACAGCCGCTGGATCGCCTACGCCAAGCCTGAGGTCGACGATATGGCCAAGGTTTACCTCTATGCGCTCGACACCCGAAAGACCTGCGAGGTGACCGATGGCTGGCACAACTCCGGCGACCCGTCCTTCAGCTCGGACGGCAAGTACCTCTTCTTCGTTTCCGACCGCGACTTCAACCCGATCTACAGCTCCACGGAGTGGAACCACGCCTACTTGTCCTTATCGCGCGTCTATCTCGTGACCCTTGCCAAAGACACCAAGTCGCCGTTCGAACCTAAGAGCGATGAAACGGCCGCTAAGAAGGAAGAAGAAAAGGCGGCCAAGCCTGCGGCCAAGAAGGAAGAAAAGAAGGAGGAGAAGGCGGAGGGCGGCGAGAAACCCGTCACCGTCAAGGTCGACCCCGACGGCCTCAAAGACCGGATCCTCGTCTTGCCCATCGAGACCGCTAATTACGGACAGATCAGCACCGTCGGCGACTCGGTCTATTATCTCCGGACCAAGGACATGGAGCGGGAGCCGTCTCTCATGCTCTTCGATCTCGCCGAGCTCAAGGAGAAGGACCTGGGGAAGATCGGAGGGTACGAGATTTCGTCCGACAGGAAGAAGATGCTCGTGGGGAAGGACGGCGGCTACGGGATCATTGATCTTCCCAAGGGCCCGGTCAGCCTGGAAAGCCGGCTCGACCTTTCCGGCATGGAAGTTTCCCTGAACCTCCACCAGGAGTGGAAACAGATTTTCGAGGAATGCTGGCGCCAGATGAAGTATTTCTTCTATGATCCTAACATGCACGGCGTCGACTGGAACGCGGTCAGGGCCCGCTACCTGCCTTTGGCCGCGGCCGTCAACCATCGGGCCGATCTGACCTACGTCATCGGCGAGATGATCGGGGAGCTCTCCGCCGGCCATACCTATGTCGGCGGCGGCGACCTGCCCCGGCCGAAAAAGGTCAAGGTCGGAAGGCTGGGGGCCCGGTTCGAGCTGGACTCGAAGACAGGCTTCTTTAAGATCGTCAGGATCCTCAAAGGCCAGAACTGGGTCGCGTCGCGGCGGTCCCCTCTGACCGAGGTCGGTGTCAACGTGAAGGAAGGCGAATACCTCATTGCCGTCAACGGGATGCCGTTGAACGCGATGGCGGACATGTATGCCTCCCTGAACAATACGGTGGGCAAGCAAGTGACGCTCAAAGTCAATTCCGTCCCGGATGAAAAAGGAAGCCGGGAGGCGGTTGTCGTTCCGATCGAGACCGAAAACGACCTTTACTATTACAACTGGGTGGAGGCGAATGTCGAAAAGGTTACCAAGGCCACGAACGGCAAGGTCGGCTACATCCACATCCCCGACATGGGGAACGAGGGCCTCAACGAGTTCGTGAAAACGTTCTACCCCCAGCTTCGGAAGAAGGCTCTTATCATCGATGTCCGGGGGAACGGCGGCGGGAGCGTATCTGCCCAGATCGCCGAGCGGCTCATGAGGGAGATGGTCATGGTCGAGGTCGGCCGGAACGGCGCTCCGGGCCCCGACCCGGGGGCCGCGGTCCTGGGGCCGAAGGTCTGCCTCTGCGATGAGTTCTCGGCCTCGGACGGGGACATCTTCCCCTATCGTTTCAAGGCCCTCAAGCTCGGCAAGGTCATTGGGAAGAGGACCTGGGGCGGCGTTGTCGGTATCCGCGGCTCACTGCCTCTCCTCGACGGAGGGGTCCTATTCAAGCCCGAGTTCGCGCCCTACGCCGTGGACGGCAAGGACTGGATCATCGAAGGGAGGGGCGTCGAACCCGATATCGTCGTGGACAACGATCCGGCCAGGGAGTTCGCGGGGACCGACGACCAGCTCAACAAGGCGATCGAGGTCATCCTGGAGGAGCTCAAGACGAAGGAGAAGGACATCCCGCCGGTCCCTCCGTTTCCCATTAAAAAATGAACGCGCGGATTGAATTCCCCCTTCAATTCTTGTATATAGAGACCGGTTGAGGAGAATGGGAAGGAGAGGCCGATGCTTGAAGACCGGATCAAGGTCAGTTGTTTTTCGTGCGGGATGACCAACTATTATCCTGCCGATGCGCAGGGGAAAAGGGTCGTCTGCGGGCGCTGCAAGAACGCCCTGCCGCTCCCGGGCACCGTTCTCGAGCCTCCTCCCGGCCAAGCCTACAAACTCTTCCAGAACTCCAGCCTCCCCATCCTGGTGGACTTTTACTCGCCCACTTGCGGGCCTTGTCACGTCATGCACCCGGTGCTGGACAGGCTGGCCCGGAGGCGGGCCGGCGAGATCATGGTGGTCAAGGTCAACGTGGACCAATATCCCGAGCTCCAACAGGGTTTCGGCGTCCAATCCGTTCCCACCTTCATCATCGTTCATAAAGGCACGGAACGGGCGAGAAATTCGGGCGCCGTCTCGGAGGAGAATTTCTCCCTCTGGGTCGCGAGCAAAACGTAAAGAGGGGAATGCCGAAGAGGGGACTCGAACCCCTACGAGCGGGTTAATGCTCACTAGCCCCTCAAGCTAGCGTGTCTGCCAATTCCACCACTTCGGCAAGCTCGGAAAGCTGATATATTCAAGGCCTGGACCCGGCCTCGTGAGGTTACTTCTTAATGGGCTCGGACGTCGGGGTCTTTTCCTGGGGTTGGGCCGGTGTCTGGGTTGCGGGGGTCTTGGGTTCCTCTTTCTTGGGAGCCGGCGCCGTCGCGGCCGCCTTGGGAGCGCTCTCGCCGCTCAAAACCGACTTCGTGCCCCTGGCAGAAAGGATCCACAGCCCCATGGACGTGAACATGAAAAGGATGGCGCAGGCGGTCGTGATCTTGGACATCAGACTCGCCGATCCGCGCGCGCCGAAGGCCGTCTGGCTGCCCACCCCTCCGAAGGCCCCGGCCAGGTCCGCGGACTTGCCGGACTGGAGGAGGACGGCGAAGATCAGGATGAAACAAACGATGATGTGGATGATGATGATTAACGTGGTCACTTTTCTTACTCTTCCTCGTATGCCCTGAGGGCCTCCTTCGCGATCCGGATGAACGATCCAGCCTCGAGGGACGCGCCTCCCACCAGAAATCCGTCTATGTTCTTTTCTTTGAAAAGATCATACGCATTGGCCGGTTTGACGGAACCGCCGTAGAGAATTATAGCATAAGCGGCCGCCGGATTTCCATATTTTTCTTCAAGATCCTTCCGGATGAAGGCATGGACCTCTTCCGCTTGACCCGGTGTCGCGGTCCGTCCCGTCCCGATGGCCCAGATGGGCTCGTAGGCGAGAATGATCCTCCCCATGTCCTCCGGGGTCGTTTCCCGGAGCCCTTCGTCGAGCTGGGTTTTGATCTTGGCCATTGTCTTCCCGGCTTCCCGTTCTTCCAGCGACTCGCCGACGCAGACGATTGGGGAGAGCCCGTGCCGGAGCGCCGCCCGGGTTTTCCGGTTGACGCCCGGGTCGGTCTCGCCGAAGAACTGCCGCCGTTCTGAGTGGCCGACGAGCGCGTAAGCGCATCCGGCGTCCTTAAGCATGGGACCGGAGATCTCGCCGGTGAAGGCGCCTTTGTCTTCCCAATAGACGTTCTGGCCGCCGACGCTGATGGGAGACCCCTGGGCGAGCTTCGAGGCTTCGCAGAGGGCTGTGAACGGGGGGATGACGACGAGCCGGGCCGGGGCGAGTTCCCGGGCGGCCTTGACGATCTCGGAGACGAGCGCCCGCGCTTCCGCGAGCGTCGTGTGCATCTTCCAGTTGCCGGCGATGAAAGGGGGATGGCGGCGCATCTCTGTTCAATTCTCCAGGGCTTCGATCCCGGGCAGGGTTTCGTATGCGAGGAATTCGAGCGAAGCGCCCCCGCCCGTCGAGATGTGGCTGATCTTGTCCGCGACCCCCGCTTTCCTGACGGCTGCGATGGAGTCGCCGCCGCCGACGATGGATGTGGCGCCGGAAGCCGCCACGGCTTCGGCGATCCCGATCGTGCCCTTGGCGAACTTATCGATCTCAAAGATGCCCAGGGGACCATTCCAGACAATGGTCTTCGCACCGGCGATGATCTTTGCGTAGGCCGTGATGGTCTTGGGGCCGATGTCGACTCCCATCTTGTCGGCCGGGAACGGCGGTGACTCTACGACCTCGGTCTCCGCGCCGGCGTTGACCGCCGCCGCCAGGACATGGTCCAGGGGCAGGAGGAAGTTGACCTTCTTTTCGGCGGCCTTTTTAAGGATGGTCCGGGCGATATCCAGCTTGTCATCCTCGACCAGGGACTTTCCGACTTCCTTGCCCTGGGCTTTGAGGAACGTGTAGGCCATCGCCCCGCCGATGAGGATATCGTTGGCCTTGTTGAGAAGGTTCTCGATGACCGGGATCTTGTCCTCGACCTTGGCCCCGCCCAGGATGGCGACATAGGGCTTGGCCGGATCGTGCACGGCCTTCCGCAGGTAATCCACTTCCTTCTTCAGGAGATAGCCGGCTGCTTTCTCTTTCACGAACCGGGCGATCGCGACCACGGAAGCGTGGGCCCGATGGCAGGAGCCGAAGGCGTCGTTGACGAAGACGTCGATATTCTCGGCCAGCTGTCCGGCGAAGGCTTCATCGTTGTCCGTCTCGGCCTTGGTGAAGCGGACGTTCTCGAGAAGAAGGACTTCGCCTTCCTTGAGTTCCTTCTTGAGCCGGGCGACCTCGGTCCCAACGACCTCCGGGGCCTGGGTTACCTTATTCGGGATGAGCGAGGCGAGCCGCGCCGCCACGGGCTTTAGGCTCATCGTTGGGTCGACCTTGCCTTTAGGTCGGCCCAGGTGCGAGGCGATGACCAGTTTGGCGCCATGTTCAAGAAGATATGTAATGGTGGGCAAGGAGGCCCTGATGCGCGTATCGTCCCGGATCTCCCCTTGTTCGGTCAGCGGGACGTTGAAGTCCACCCGAAGGAAGACCCGCTTGCCCTTGACATCCAGTTCTTCGACGAATCTCATGACCGGGTCACTTAGAAATGTATTTGACGAGGTCGACCAGCCTGCAGGAATAACCCCACTCGTTGTCGTACCAAGCTAGGACCTTGATCAGGTCGTCGCCGATGACCTTTGTGGAGAGGCCGTCTACGATGGCCGAATTAGGGTTGGACATGAAATCCACGGAAACGAGGGGTTCGTCGGTATAGGCGAGGATGCCCTTCAGGGCGCCCTGGGAGGCCTTGACGAAGGCTGCGTTGATCTCTTCGGCCGTCGCCTTGTTCTTGAGGACCGCGACGAGGTCAACGATGGAGACGTTGGGCGTCGGGACGCGGATGGCGATGCCGTCAATCTTGCCCTTGAGCTCGGGCAGGACGAGTCCGACGGCCTTGGCGGCGCCCGTCGTCGTCGGGATCTGGGCAACTGCGGCGGCCCGGGCCCGGCGGAGGTCCTTGTGGGGGGCGTCCAGGATCTTCTGGTCGTTGGTGTAGGAGTGGATCGTGGTCATGAAGGCCTTCTCGATTCCCCAACCCTCGTGGAGGACCTTGGCCACCGGGGCCAGGCAGTTGGTCGTGCAGGAGGCGTTGGAGATAACGTAGTGCTTGGCCGGGTCATAGGTCTTCTCGTTGACGCCCATGACCAAGGTGGCGTCCGGGTCGGCGGCTGGGGCGGAAACGATGACCTTCCTGGCCCCGCCCTTCTCGATGTGCTGGATGACATCCGGCCGCTTGGTGTATCTGCCCGTGGACTCAATAACGATTTCGACGCCAAGGTCTTTCCATGGGAGATTGCCGACTTCCTTCTCGGCCAGGACCTTGATCTTCCGGTCATTGACGACGATGGAGTCGCCGTCAACCGAGACCGTGCCCTTGAAATGGCCGAGGACGGTGTCGTATTTCAGCAGATGGGCCAGGGTCTTGGCGTCCGTGATGTCATTGACGGCTATGATCTCGATTGCGGGATCGTTCGCTGAGGCCCTGAGAAAGTTCCGGCCGATACGTCCGAATCCGTTTATGCCGACGCGAATGCTCATCAGAAAACCTCCTCATTATTTTCAGATGGATCAAGGAATTTCATCTATAATTATCATAAAAACCCCGCTTTTGCAATCGCCCGGCCGGCGTTTTCGGCATTTCTTTTCATGCGGGCAGGAATTTCAGCCTCGGGGCTCGCCCGCCGTCGACCTCCTCCGGGCATCATCCCTGCGCCGTTTCCCTTATCGCACGAAAAGAAATGCTGCCCGCGATCTCCCTGCCCAAAATTGCCGATAGGATTCTTTCTTCTCAAGAGATAACGTCGACTTCCGGCTCAGGTCCTATCGGCAATTTTGGGTCCCTGTCGGGTTGGATACGGAAATCGGTGATCTGTGATAAAATAGGACAGCATGAAAGTCCTGACCTCGAGGCAAATGAAAGAAATCGATCGAAAGACGATCTTGGAGATCGGCATTCCCGGGATCGCTCTTATGGAAAACGCCGGGATCCGGATCGTCGAAGCCCTGAAACGCAGGTTCCCGGCGCCCCGCGCCGAGCATGTCGTCATCGTCGCCGGGAAGGGGAACAACGGCGGCGACGGCCTGGTCGTCGCCCGTCACCTTTGGAATCAGGGCGCCCGGCTCGTCGTCCTGCTTCTGGCTTCGAAGGGCGATGTCCGGGGGGACGCAGCCGTCAATCTGAATGCGGCCCTGAACATGGACATCCCCGTCACCGAGATCACGTCTCCGGGGGAGTGGGGCCGTCACAAAAAGGCGGTTTCCGAGGCCACGGTGATCGTCGACGCCATGTTCGGGACGGGTCTCGTTAAACCCCTCGCCGGGCTCTACGCTAGGGTCGTCAGGGATATCAACGCCTCGAAGGCTTTCAAGATCGCCGTCGATATACCATCCGGTCTTTCCTCGGATTCCTCCTTGATCATCGGGCCTTGCGTCAAGGCGGACCTGACGGTGACGCTGGCGGCGCCCAAGATCGCCCACGTCCTTCCGCCTGCGGAAGAATATATCGGCGAGCTGGTTGTTGCGCCGATCGGCATCCCGCCCTCCCTTCTCGATGATCCCGGCCTGAAGCTTGAGATGGTCGAACGGCAAGACATCGATCCGTTCTTAAAAAAACGAAAAAAAGACACGCACAAGGGGACATTCGGACATGTCCTCATCGTTTCAGGTTCGCTCGGCAAGACGGGCGCGGCAGCCTTGGCGGGCCGGGCTGCGCTGAAGATGGGCGCCGGGCTGGTCACCGTGGCGACCCCGGCGAGTTGTCTTCCCATGGTGGCGCGCTCCATGCCGGAGCTGATGACCGAGCCCCTGGCTGAGACGCCGGAGAAGACCATTGCCGCGGAGGCACTGCCCCGCGTCCTGGATCTTCTCAAGGGGAAGGACGCCCTGCTGCTGGGGCCGGGCATATCCACGAACCCCTCGACCTCTGAATTCGTCATGGCCCTCCTGCCTCGAGTCAAGATCCCCATGGTCCTCGACGCCGACGCTTTGAATATCATCGCCGCGGACCCCAGGGTCCTGGGCTCGCTCCAGGCGCCCGCCGTGTTGACTCCCCACCCGGGCGAGTTCGCCCGGCTCCTCGGACTGACGAACCGCGAAGTTCTGGCCAATCGGATCGAGCCGGCGCTTGCCTTCGCCCGCAGGTACCGGGTTTTTGTCGTCCTCAAAGGCCACCGGACCCTGACCGCTTGTCCGGACGGCCGCGTCTTCATCAACCCGACCGGTAACCCGGGGATGGCCACGGGCGGGTCCGGCGATGTGCTCGGCGGGATGATCGCTTCCCAGATCGCCCAAGAAAAGGATATCCGCGGCGCTGTGGTTTCAGCCATCTATGTCCACGGGCTGAGCGGCGACCTGGGGGCGGACGAGCTCGGGGAACGGGCGCTGACCGCCGGTGATATCATCCGGTTTCTCCCCCCGGCCTTGAAAGCGATGGAAACGTGAGCGGGTCCGCGCTCTATAAGAAGTCCGCGGAAAAGAGTCAGGCTGTCGTCCGGGTCACGCGTTCGGCCGAGGAAACGTTCCGGCTGGCTGAGGAGATGGCCGCGGCCTTCCAGGGCGGGGAAGTCGTGCTCCTCTTGGGAGGGCTGGGCGCGGGCAAGACCGTCTTCGCTAAAGGACTGGCCGCCGGTCTCGGAGTGAAGGATACGAGCCGCGTCTGCAGCCCTTCCTATACGCTGGTCAATATTTATGAGGGAAGATTCCCGATCTTCCACATTGATCTCTACCGGCTCCACAACGATTCGGAGATCCAAGACCTCGGATGGGAGGACTTCCTCGGCGAAGGTGTCGTCGTCATCGAATGGGCCGAGAAGCTCGCGTTCCCGCCCGACGGCATCCGGGTCACCATCGAACAGGGAAACGATGACGAGCGGACGATCACCATCGTCGAAGAGGAGGGGTCAGGTCTCAACATTTGACTTTTTTGTCAAATGTTGAGACCTGACCCCCACTTTTCAACAATTGTTGATTATTTTTCGCCAGGGTGCTATAACCAATGGCGTTGGTCATATGACCAATGGAATTGGTCAGCAAGGAGGTCCCATGCTGGAACCGTTATTGGAATCCGAGATCAAAGAAAAGATTCTGCTCTATCTCTATGCCAACAGCGAATCCTATCCCCGCGAGATCGCGAAAGCGCTCCAATTCAACATCAATTCCGTTCAGAACCAAATGCTCAACTTGGAAAAAGGCTCCGTCCTCTACAGCAAGCTCAAGGGGAAGGTCCGGCTCTTTGGACTGAATCCGAGGTATCCATTCAAGAAAGAGCTCGAAGCGCTTCTCGAAAAGGTCCTGTTCTTCATGTCCGAAAACGAGCGATCCAAAATATTCGCCGTCCGCCTCCGGCCCAGGCGGACCAACAAGCCTCTTTGACGAACATGAACCTCAAGGGCATATCGCTGAAGGACCTGGCCATCTTCATATCGGACCACCTGACCAGGAACGGGATCGATGCGGTCTTGACGGGCGGGGCTTGCGTATCCATTTACTCCGACAATAAATATGTCTCCCCCGACCTGGATTTCGTGCTGATTTCATTTGAAAAAAGAAACAGGCTGCGCGCGATCATGCGAGCCGCCGGCTTTTACTTGGAAAGCGGCCATTTCAAGCACGAAGACACCCATTTTTTCGTTGAATTCCTCCCTCCGCCCCCTTCGATAGGGGACGAGCCCGTGAAAGATATATCGATCCTCAGCAAGAAGGGACTGGACTTGAAACTCCTGTCTCCGACCGATTGCATCAAGGACAGGCTCGCGGCCTATTATCACTGGAACGATCGGCAATCCCTGGAGCAGGCATTGCTCGTCTGTCGGGCGAAGCCCTTCGATCTCGAGGAGATCCGGCGCTGGTCCGCCAAAGAAAACATGACGGATAAATTCGATGCCTTTCGAATGCGACTGAAACGCAAGAAAAGATTCTAACGAACTTCTCTTGAGGGCGTTATCCAAGGCTGATATCTTTTTTCTTCAGTTCCGCAGCGGCCTTGCGGGCGTCGGCGGCGCCCAGGATGGCCGAAACGACGGCGACTCCGGCTGCGCCGGCCCTCAGGACGTCCGCAACGTTGCCCGCATTGATCCCGCCGATGGCGATGATAGGGATGTCGATCAGCTTATGCATCCTCCGGATGCCCTCGGCGCCGACAATCGGAAGGTCAGTATCCTTAGTGGTCGTCGCGTAAATGGGCCCGAGGCCGACGTAATCTGCCCCCAGCGTTTGGGCCTCAACCGCCTCTTCGAGGGTGTTGACGGAGATGCCGATCGTCTTGTCCGGGCCGAGGAGTCTTCGAGCGTCGGCGAGGGGCATGTCGTCCTGGCCCAGATGCACGCCCGCGGTCCCGCAGGCAAGGGAGATGTCCACGCGGTCGTTGATGAGGAAAGGAACACCAAGTTTTCCGAGCTGTTCGCTAATCCTTGAGGCGAGCTCGAGGAAATCCCGCGTTCCGAGGTCCTTCGCCCTGAGCTGAACGGCGGTTACCCCGCCCCGGACGGCCTCCCGGACGAGGCGGACGAGGTCCCGCCCGGCCGCGAATTCCGTGTCCGCGACAAGATATAGCGACCAGTCGATCTTCTTCAACGGGCTCATCTTTCTGATTATAGCGGCATTGTCACCCGATGTGAACCGTGTTTTTCCATACGGCCGTGAATTCTGCCGGCTTCTTGATTGACTTTGGCGCCCGTTTATTTTTTAATGAGAGCGAATCCCCGGGGAAAGGACGAAAACATGACCATCGACCTGAGATCAAAAATATGTGACGTGCCGGATTTTCCCAAACCGGGCATCGTCTTCAAGGACCTCACGCCGCTCATCCATGATGCCGCCGCCTACAACGAAGCGATCGATCGGATGGCCGCCTGGGCCCGGACAAAAGGGCCCGACATCATCGTCGGAATCGAGGCCCGGGGCTTCTTGTTCGCTGCCGGCGTCGCCCGCGAATTGCGCCTCGGCCTGACCGTTATCCGGAAGAAGGGCAAGCTGCCCCGAAAGACCGTCTGCGTCCTCGCCCCGAACGAGTACGCCGTCGAGCACTTCGAGATGCATGCCGATGCCGTCGCCCCGGGGCAGAGGGTCCTCATCGTGGACGATCTCATTGCCACCGGCTCGTCATCCATCAGTTCCATCAACCTCGTCGGGAAACTCGAGGGAAAGGTCGTCGGGTTCGCCGCCGTCGTCGATCTCTCGTTCCTCAAAGGCGTCGAGAACATCAAGAAAGCCCACCCCGAGGTTGATGTTCTGAGCCTTGTGACGTTCTAGCCTCACATGAAAGCCTGGCTCGAACGCTATTTCAAGCTCCGTGAGAACGGGACGACGGTCAGGAACGAACTCCTCGGCGGGGCCACCACCTTCATGACCATGTCCTACATCATCTTCGTCCAGCCGGCCATCCTGTCCCAGACCGGGATGGACAAAGGCGCGGTCATGGTCGCGACGTGCCTTTCCAGCGCCCTGGCGACCCTCCTCACGGGTCTCCTGGCCAAGTATCCCATCGCCCAGGCCCCGGCCATGGGTCATAATATCTTCTTCGCGGTCATCGTCTGCGGGACCCTGGGCTATTCCTGGCAAGTCGCCCTGGGCGCGAATTTCATATCCGGCTGCATCTTCATCGTTTTAGCCGTCATCGGCGTGTGGGGGACCGTGGTTGAGGCTGTGCCCATGTGTCTCAAGTTCGGGATCGCCGTCGGCATCGGACTCCTCATCGCCCTCATCGGCCTACAATATGGTGGGATCGTCGTGGACACGCCGGGAGTCATGGTCGGGATCGGCGATCTAACGAGCAAGCCCGTCGTCCTTGCTCTTTTAGGCTTAGCCCTGACGGCCGTCCTGATGGCCCGCAAGATCCCCGGGGCCATCCTCATCGGCATCCTGGCCACAGCCGTCGCGGGCGTCCCTATGGGTATCGTCAAGTTCCATGGGCTCCTGGCGCCCGTTCCGAGCCTCGCGCCCACGTTCCTCAAGCTTGACATCGCGGGCGCCTTCCGGTCGGGATGGTTGTCTGTGGTCTTTATCTTCTTCTTCCTGGACGTCTTTGACGCGGTCGGCACCCTCATCGGGGTCGGCAGTTCGGGAGGGTTCCTCAAGGACGGGAAACTGCCGCGGACCAACCAGGCCATGTTGGCCGACGCGGTGGGCACGGTCGGCGGTGTTGTTTTGGGAACGTCCACGGTCTCGAGCTACATCGAGAGCGTCACCGGTATCACCCAGGGCGCCAGGACCGGCCTGGCCAACGTCATGACCTCATTCCTCTTCCTGGTCGCCCTCTTCTTCAGCCCTCTGGCCGAAATGATCAGCGGCGAATTCCGCTTCAAGGGCATGACGCTCCATCCGGTCATCGCTCCACCGCTCATCATCGTCGGGTATATGATGATGAAATGCGTGACCCGGATCGATTGGGAGGACCTGACCGAAGCCGTCCCGGCCTTCCTGAGCATCGCCATCATGCCCCTGACCGTGAGCATCACAGAGGGCATTTCCTTCGGGTTCATCTCCTATTCGCTCCTCAAGCTGGTCACGGGCAAGGGGAAGCAGGTCCACTGGCTGATATATGTGTTTTCGGTATTGTTTATAATCCGGTATGTTATTGAATAAAAAAGAGCTAATGTGAACGCAATAAATAAAGTTATAATGTGAGTGCGGCCAGAAGCCGCCCTCTGCCCCCGGACCCCGGGGAACCAGTCCCGTCGGTTCCCCCCGTCGGATAAGCCGACGGGCCCCCCCCTCCGCTACGGGGGCTCGAGGGCGGCATTCAGTGCCGCTCAAAGTGGGATGTAGCATGAATTATTCCGTTTATATTAGATAGGCTGGACTATAAGGAGCGAAAATTATGAAGAGACGGAACGGGACAATCGCGGTCGCCGCGTTTTCCATGGCCGTTCTTGGAATGAGCTGTGCCCGGACGGCGCCGCCGAGGGTCCTGCCGGGTCTGAGCGCAGGAGACCCGGGCTGGGTTGCTAAGACCCTGAAAAAGATGACGCTCGAGGAAAAGGCCGGGCAGATAGTGACCGTCCGGTACCCGGGCACTTTCGTCAACCTCGATAGCGATTCCCTCGGGGAACTCGAATCGCTGGTCAGGGACCGGAAGATCGGAGGGCTCATCCTCGCCGCGGGCGAGCCTTATGAAGCGGCGTATCTTTTGAACCGCCTGCAGGGCGCCTCCAAGGTGCCGCTCCTCGTCGCCGCGGACCTCGAAAGCGCCGCCGGGACCAAGATCACGGGCGCGACGCTCTTTCCGCCGCTCATGGCCATCGGTGCAGCCGGCTCCGAGGAAATTGCCTATGATATGGGCAGGATCACGGCGATCGAGGGGCGGGCGGTCGGGATCCACATGAACTACGCCCCGGTCGTGGATGTCAACATCAACCCGGACAATCCCATCATCAACACGCGTTCGTTCGGTGAAGACCCCGGGTCCGTCGGTCGTCTGACGCGCGCCTTCATCCGCGGCAGTCAGGAGAACGGTATGATCACCACGGCCAAGCATTTCCCCGGGCACGGGGACACGGCCCAGGATTCGCACCTGCTCCTTCCGACAGTCACAGGTGACAGGGCGCGGCTGGACAAGGTCGAGCTTTATCCGTTCAAAATAGCCATCGAAAGCGGCGTCCAGGCCATCATGACCGCCCACCTGGCCGTCCCCGCCCTCGACCCGACGCCGAACATGCCGGCGACGCTTTCCCCGGCGATCATGACCGGGCTCCTGCGCAAGGAGTTCGGCTTCAAGGGTCTGATCGTTACGGACGCCCTGGATATGGGGGGCGTGACGAACGCCTATTCGGACGAAGACATGTCGCTCAAGGCCCTGGGTGCCGGAGTCGATATCCTCCTCATGCCGCGCGACCCGGACTTGACCGTCCGGACGGTCGTTGAGGCCGTCCGCACCGGCATGGTCCCGATAGCCAGGATCGATGACTCGGTCCGGAGGATCCTCGAGGCCAAAGCGAGGCTCGGCCTGAACCGCAACCGTTTCGTCGATGTCGATGCCATATCCCGCGCGGTCGGTTCGAAGCCCAGCCTGGAGCGGGCATACCGGGCTTTTGAAGCCGCAGTCACCCTTGTCAAGAACGAAGGCGGGGCGCTGCCTCTGGCCCCGGGCAAGAAGACGGTCGTTTTCGCCCTGAGCAGCGACCTGGGAGATTATTTCGCGGGACGGGCCTTCGTCTCGGAAATGAAGAAACGGGACCCCGAACTTATGGCGTTCTATGCCGACGGCGATACGGGGCAGGAAGCCCTCGACGACGCCGCGGCCCGAGCTGTGGAAGCGGACGCCGTAGTCTTCGCCCTGTTCTCAAGCCTCAGGTCGCGCAAGGGGAGCGTCGACCTCGACCCAAAACACGTCGCGCTTGTGATGAAACTGGCGGACGGCCCCGCCCCGGTCACGGTCGTCTCTTTCGGTTCCCCGTATTTCCTGAGGCATTTTCCGGAAGTCGACGGCTATCTATGCCTTTACCGAAACACGCCGCAGACACAAGAGATCGCCGCCCGGGTCCTCTACGGCGAGTTGGAGACCCGCGGAAAACTTCCCGTGACGCTGCCCGGGCTCTTCCCGGCCGGCCATGGTTTGGAGATGAAAAAATGAAAACCAAATTTCTGGGAAAGACCGGCGTCAAGGTTTCCTCCCTCTGTTTGGGGACCATGTCCTTCGGCAAGGAGGCGGACGAGGCTGCTGCGGCCGCCATGTTCCGCTTTTGCCGGGACAAGGGGATCAACTTCTTCGACTGCGCCGACATCTACCAGGCCGGCCGGGCCGAGGAGATCCTCGGCCGACTCATCAAGGATTGCCGTGAGGAGGTCATCATCACCAGCAAGGTCTATTTCGCCACCTCCCAGGACGTCAACGCCATGGGCGCCTCGCGCCGCCATATCCGGTTCGCCGTCGAGGCGAGCCTTAAGCGGCTCGGGACCGACCGCATCGACATCTACTTCATCCATCGCTTCGACGACATGACGCCGCTCGAGGAGACGATGAGGGCCCTGGACGACCTGGTGCGGCAGGGCAAGATCCTCTATCCCGGGGCGAGCAATTTCGCGGCCTGGCAGGTCGAAAAGGCCCTCGGGATCTCGGCCAAGGAAGGCCTCTCACCCTTCGCCTGCCTCCAGCCTTTGTATAATCTCGTCAAACGTCAGGCTGAGGTCGAGATCCTGCCCATGGCCCTGGCCGAAGGCTTGAGTGTCATACCCTACAGTCCGCTGGGCGGGGGCCTGCTGACAGGGAAATACAGCCGGGCTGAAAAGCCGGTTTCCGGCCGATTCATCGAGAATAAGATATACCAGACTCGGTATGACTTCGACTGGATTCGGGAGGCTGTCGGCCGGTTTGCGGCGTTCGCCGCGGAGCGCGGATTCGACCCGGTAAGCCTGGCCGTAGCTTGGGTGGGGAGCCACCCGGCAGTCACAGCGCCGATCATCGGCGGCCGCGGGGTGGAGCAGCTCCGGAGCTCCGTCGCCTCGCTCGACATCGACATGACCCCGAAGCTTCGCGACGAGGTCTCAGCTCTTTCGCCCGAGCCGCCGCCGGCGACCGACCGGACCGAAGAGAGGACGCCCTTCAATTACGGCGTCCGATAAGGAAACCGGAGCCGCGGTCAGAAAATAGGGGTCTCTTCCATTTGGTGCGGGCTGGGTCAATAGCTTTTTAAATCCGTTCCCGAACCGCCCAACCCCCAACCCACACCAAACGTAAGAGAACCGAAATTAGGATATTTCGCAAGCCCCGGGCAAGCTTGACAAGAGTCCGGCTTTGAATTACCATTTAATATTGACCGACAGTCAAAATAATACCAAGGGTCATAAATGGGCACGCGGGAGAGAAAGGAAAGGGAGTTCGAGACGCGGCGGAGGCTCATTCTGGCCACGGCTACGGAACTCTTCCAGAAGGACGGCTTCGCCGGGGTGACCCTCGACGACATCGCGTCTGTCATCGAGTTCAGCAAGGGAACGATCTACAATCACTTCGGGAGCAAAGAGGAGATTTACGCGTCGATCCTGGTCGAGCACTTGAACATCCTCCTTTCCTGCTTGAAAGAGGCGGCCAAGACCGGCCGGAACACGCTTGAGAGGCTCCGGAACTCCATGAAAGCCTACGTCCGTTTCTACCGTGAGCACAAGGAATACTTCAAGCTCCTGTTCTTCATCGACCTGGTCAGCGACCATTACCGGGTCCCGGACAAGCTTTTGAAAGAGATCCGGACCCTGAAGATCGCCTGCCTCCTCGAACTCCAGAACGTCGTCAGGGAGGGGGTGCGGTCCGGTGAACTCGAAGGGGGCCGCCCGGACGCACAGGTCAGCATGGTCATGTGGGGGATGATCAACGGGATCATTCAGCTTGTCGAATCACGACAGTTCAAGGAGGAGGACCTCGACCGGCTCATCGGCCTGGGCTTCGAGATCGTCCTCGGCGGCCTCAAGCGCAAAGCCTAATGACAGCACGGAGGTAAAGTCATGGACCTGTTTCAAAAATGCCGGCAGTTCTCGAGGGCAAAAGACGTCATCGACGCGGGGGTCTTTCCCTATTTCCAGACCATCGAGGAGAACCACGGCCCTGTCGTCCGGATGGAAGGCCGGGAGGTCATCATGGCCGGAAGCAACGACTACCTGGGCCTTTCCCAGCATCCCGAGGTGATTGAGGCCTCGGTGAGGGCCGTCGAAGCCTTCGGGTCGAGCTGTTCCGGCTCGCGTTATCTCAACGGCACGTCCATTCTCCACACGTTGCTGGAGAAGGAGCTGGCCGATTTCCTGGGGGTCGAGGCATGCCTGGCCTTCACCACGGGCTATCTGACAAACCAAGGGGTGATCCCCACCCTCGTCCAGAAGGGCGAGTACCTGATCTCCGACAAGGAGAACCATGCCAGCATCGTCACCGGGGGATGGATCGCCAGGGCCCGGGGCGCCCATGTCCTCAGGTACAAGACCAACGATATGACCGGTCTGGAAGACACTCTGAAGGGTGTCCCCCCTGACGCTCCGAAGCTCATCGTCACCGACGGGGTCTTCAGCATGTCCGGCCGAATCGTCAACCTTCCCGAGCTCGTCAATCTGGCCAAGGCTTATGGAGCGAGGGTGATGATCGACGAGGCCCACGCCATGGGTGTCCTCGGTGATTGCGGCCGGGGCACCTGCAGCCACTTCGGCCTCAAGAACGGGTCCGATGTCGAACTGACCATGGGGACCTTCAGCAAGTCTTTCGCTTCATTGGGCGGGTTCATCGCCGGCGAACGACAGGTCATCGATTATATCAAGTACAATTCCCGGGCCTTCATCTTCAGCGCCAGCATGGCGCCGGCCAGCGTGGCCGCCGCCCGCGCCGCCTTGAGGATCATCAGGAGGGAGCCGGAACGCATCGAACGGCTCCACCGCATCGCCGACGAGGTCCGGGAAGGGCTGAAGAATCAAGGCTTCAAGCTCATGGAGGGGGGGACCCCCATCCTGCCTGTGATCATCGGGGACGACATGATGACCTTCCGCTTCTGGCGGCGGCTCCTCGAACAGGGCGTCTTCGTGAACGCCGTCGTCTCGCCCGCCGTTCCGCAGGGCCTGCAGCTCATAAGGCTCAGCCTTATCGCGACCTATGAACAAGAACATATCGACCGGATCCTTGAGGCGTTCCACAAGGTGGGGAAGGAGTTCGGCCTGATCGGCTAGGACCGTTCCCGCGCGGTCGCATTGACTTTGTCCGTTTCCTCGCCTAGAATCGACCTCTGGCTCCTTTTCGAAAACGATATGGAACACCAAAGACCTTCGCAGGCCGACCTCCCGCGGGTGCTCGGTGTCACGAGCGTCATCGGGATCGTCATGGGGACCATGATCGGGTCGGGGATCTTCATCGTACCCGCTTCCATCGCCGCCGGGCTCAAATCGCCCGTCTTGATGCTCGCGGTTTGGGTCGTGGGCGGACTCCTGACCTTTTTCGGGGCCTTGTCGCTTTCTGAGCTCGGGGCCGCCTTCCCCCAAGCCGGCGGGATGTACGTTTATCTCAAGGAGGCTTACGGGCCGCTCATCGGCTTCCTCTTCGGATGGGCCTTCTTCTTGGTCATCGATTCGGGAACGATCGCCACTCTGGCCGTAGGCTTTTCGACGAAATACCTGCCCTATTTCGTCAAGCTCTCGCCGCTCGAGGCGAAAGCGGCCGCGGTGACGCTCATCGCCCTCCTGTGCGCGGTCAACATCTTGGGCGTCAAATATGGCGCCCTGCTCCAGAACGTCTTGACATCCATCAAGTTCGCCGCCCTGGCCGGCCTATGCGCCACAGTGTTCGTTTTCGCCAAGGGCAACGCCGCGAACTTCTTTTCTCCGGCGCCCGAACGGTTCTCGATGGGACTGGTCGGCAAGTTCGGCGTGGCCCTCGTCGCCGCCCTCTGGGCGTATAAAGGATGGGAAAGTTCGTCATTCAGCTCGGGCGAACTCCGGAACCCGACGAGAGACCTTCCCCTGGGCATCTTCATCGGCACCGTCCTCGTCATCGCCCTCTACATCCTGGCCAACTTGGCCTACCTCTATGCCTTTCCGGCCGGAACCATCGCCGGTTCCGCCCGGATTGCCGCCGACGCCATGAACTACGCCATCGGGCCCGTGGGCGCCTCCATCATCGCCTTTATCATCCTGTTTTCAATCTCCGGCGCCGCCAACGGTCACTGCCTGACGAGCCCCCGAGTCTATTTCGCCATGGCCAGGGACGGCCTGTTCTTCCGGAAGCTGGCCGAGGTCCATCCGAAGTACCTGACCCCACATTTCGCGATCATCGCCCTAGGCCTTTGGAGCGCTTTTCTCAGCCTGACGGGGACCTTCGAACAGCTCTACACTTACGTGATCTTCGGCCTGTGGATCTTCATGGGGCTCACGATCACGGCTGTTGTCGTCCTGAGGCGCAAACGGCCCGACATTCCGCGTCCATACAGGACCTGGGGCTACCCGGTGACGCCCGTCCTGTTCATCCTGTCCGCGGTTTTCATCTCCGTGAACACGGTCATCAACCAGTTCAAACAGTCGATGGCCGGACTCCTGATCATCCTCCTCGGCGTCCCGGCGTACCTGTATTGGAATAAAAAACGGTTCAAAGGCTAACCGCTCCAGGCCAGGTGTCAAGAGTGATTCGCGTTTTCCTGAGAAGGAGAGAATGATCATGAAAAAGAATCGAGCGTTCGCGGCGCTGCTCTTTTGCGCTATTCTGGTTTCGTCAAGCTTCGCCCAGACGGCCAAGGTCCTGATCAACCAGGTCGGTTATGAACCGGCCGGGCCCAAGCGGGCGGTCATTGAGGGCAAAGCGGGCGACGCTTTCGGCGCCTTTAAGATCAAAGAATTCGAAACCGGGAAAGAGGTGTTTTCCGGGGTACCCAAGTCCGTCGGCCCGGTCCAAAAGTGGAAGGATTGGACCTTCTGGACGATCGACTTCACGCCGGTCCTGCAGGAAGGGACCTATGTCATCGAATGCTCTTCCGCCAAGGGGGCTCTCCGATCCTGCCCGTTCCTCATCCAGAAGAACGTCCTGGAACGGAACACGCTTTCCGATGTCGTTTACTATTTCAAAGGCCAGCGGAGCTCCGGCCTTTGGGACAAAGCGGACCGGAAGTTGAAATTCGACGGAAAAGAGGGGGCGATCGACGCGCACGGCGGCTGGTTCGACGCGACGGGGGATTACGGAAAGCACTTGTCCCATCTCTCGTTCTCGACGTATTTCAATCCCCAGCAGATCTCGCTCGCGGCCTGGAGCCTTTTCAAAACCTACCAGGAGCTCGACAGGCGGAACGATCCCACCTTCAATCAATATAAAAAAAGGCTTCTGGATGAAGCCATGTTCGGTGCCGATTATCTAGTGCGGACAAAGAACCCGGCCGGGTCCATGTATATCACCGTGTCGGGCCGCGGCCCGGAGAAGAAGCCCGAGGACCGTATCATCTCGGCCAAAGCGGAACGGCATATCATCCTGACCCCGGAGACCAAGGACAAGGTCCGCGATTACGGAAGGGAGAAGATCAAGGGAGATGCGGCCTACGAGGCCGGCACCAGAGAGGGGGCCGGGTTGTGCATCGCTGCGCTGGCAATGGCTTCGACGTATACGGTCTCCGGCGATTTCGCCAATGCCGATTATCTTAAAGCGGCCGAAGACATGTTCGCCTACCTCGAAAAGAACAACCTTTCCTTCGCCAACGACGGCAAGGAGAACATCGTCGACGATTATTGCGCCCTTCTGGCCGCTACGGAACTCTTCCGGGCGACGAAAAAGCCCGTCTACAAGGCTGCCGCGGACAAGAGGGCCGGAAACCTCATGGCCAGGCTGACGGCGAGCGGGAAGTTCAAGGACTACTGGCGGGCCGACGACAAGGACCGGCCGTTCTTCCATCCCGCCGACGCCGGAATGCCCGTGGTGAGCCTCGTCGATTATTCCGGGATCGCCGGCGATGAGATGCAGAAGAAGGTCCGGGACGCCATCAAAAGGTCCATGGCTTTCGAGTTGGGGGTGACGGGAGAAGTGGCCAACCCGTTCGGCTACAGCCGCCAGCTCGTCCAGAGCAAAAACGGCGCCCGGCGGACGAGCTTCTTCTTCCCGCATGATACCGAAACGGCGCCCTGGTGGCAGGGGGAGAACGCCCGGCTGGGCTCGATGGCCGCGGCCGGAAAGCTCGCCTCCAGGTTATTCCCCGAGGATAAGGACCTGCGGGACAAGCTCCAGGCTTTCGGCCGCGACCAGCTGAACTGGATCCTGGGCTTGAACCCGTTCGACGCCTGCATGCTCCAGGGCAGGGGGAGGAACAATCCCCAATACATCTTCTTCGAGTCTTACGAATACACGAACGCTCCGGGCGGAATCGTCAACGGGATCACCGGGGGCTATAAGGACGAAGAGGACATCGACCTCAACCTGCATTTTTCCGTGACCGGCAAGGACGATGATTGGAGGTGGGCGGAGCAGTGGCTGCCCCACGCCGCCTGGTTCCTCTATGCCGTGTCCCTGGGGGATTGAGAGACTGCCGGGGACTTGGGGTCGGGGCTCTTAAACCGATATTTCCTTGATGTTTATCGCGCCGAGGTCTGTGCGGCCGAGGCCGTGGTCTGCGGCTTTTTTGAGCATAAGGATGTCGGCGGGCTTTCGCCCCAGCAGGCCCGCGCAGTACGTGTCCACGGCAACGATGTCGCGGCCGGCCACGATCTTTTGGGGCCGCGCGAGGTCCCCCGGCCCGGCCGGCCCGTTGGTCGCCAGGACGACGGTGGCGTCGGCGATCAAGAGGTCAGGCTTGCGCAAAGTGTTGACGTCGGCGATGCACTGGGATAAAAAGTCAACATCGTCGTACTCTCCCTTGTTCTTTCCAGAGCCCAGGTGGAAGTACTGGTTGGTATCTCCCTGACAGGCGCCCATATAATTTTTCAGGCAGCAGCTGAATCGGGTGCCCGTGTGGTCCTTGGCGACCGATATGTCGATCAAGGCGTCGCACTCGAACAAGTCCTTGACGATCCTGCCCTTTTTCAGGGCCAGCCCGTCCTTGACGGACGTTTCGACATAGTTCCCGGAGTGCGGACGGATGCCCCGGACCTCGGCGTCGAATTTCGCCGAAAGGGGACTGCGCTTCCACATGTCGGACGAGGGGTCCCAAAGATAGACGATCTCTTTGGCTCCGGCGTCAAGGACCATCTTGAGGGCGGCCAGAACGATATCGGTGTTGACGTGGCTTCCCGGCAGTTTCCACCATTGGGGCGCGTTGACGAGAAGCCCCACCCGGCCCCCCTTCGGGACGAATTTCGCCATGCCGCCCACGAGGCGGACCGCTTTCTCCGTGTTCGCGAAATAGTCCGTTCCCTTAACGACGCCGATATCGGGAGCCCCTTCGGTTTCGAGGGCCATAAGCCCCCGGACCCGGTTGCCTCCGATGATGGCCGCTGCTCCTAGGGTCAAGCCTGTTTTGATGAATCCTCTGCGGCTGGTTTTTCCTTTCATCGCGAACCTCCTTTTCCGCCAGTCTATCCCAAAATGGGGAGAATGTCACCCTCCGGCGGCGCGTTTTCCGGGAGCGGTCGTGGCGGTTTGAGGCCGTCGATCACGGCATAGGCGGCTGCGAGCAGGCTGAACAGAACGATGGCCGGTCTCCAGGCTTTCTCCATGTCCTTCACCTTGTCTTTCAAGCTCGACTCCGGCAAATCATAGGACCCGAAGGCGATGCCTGTCAAGCTGAAGATCGAATAGGTCAGTGCCCCTGCGCTATTGTCCTATAACTCACGAAAAGAAGTGCTTCTCTCGGATGGGGGCTCCCGATTCTTGTTCGGAGTCCAGCCCTTGACACCGGGAGATGAGAAAAATAAGAATAGGTGAGTCCATCGATCAACCATGGAGGGCAGAGGATAAAAATGAGCAAGATACGCTTTTTTTTCATGGGATGGGCCGTCGGACTGATGCTCGCGGCCTTTGCGGCCGCGGGACCGGCGACTCAGGAAAAGGTCCCGGGCGCGGAAGCCCTGAGAACGGGCAAGAATCTCTTGGCCACCCGGGTTTACTCCGAAGTCGAGGATCAGAGGCTGCTGGCCCTGTTCAAGGGACTGCGCGTATCGGACGTCGCGGACGGCATGGACGCCGTCGGCCTCCAGAACATCGGCCTTATGGACCCGGAGATCCATTCCTTGTGGCGTGACACGGAGCACTTCACTCACCGGTTCGCAGGGATCGCGGTCACGGCCAGGTACGTGCCCACCCAGGACGCGCCGGCGGGGAAGATGACCGTCGAAGCTTATGACACCTGGGCAGGGGACTGGTACGAAAAGCGTTCCACAGAGGCCTATATGGATCTCATCCGCAAGGGCACGGCGCTCGTCATCGAGGATGCTCCGAATGCCGACGTCGGCTCGATCGGCTCCTACAACATCCTGGAGTGGCAGGGAAAAGGTTGCGTCGGCGTCGTCACCAGCGCCACGGCCAGGGACACCGATGAGATCATCACCCAGCGCGTTCCCCTCTACCTGAAGAAGGTCGGACGCGGCATCCGGCCCGGACGAAACGAGCTCGAATCCGTCAACAGGCCGATCGTTTGCGGCGGCGTTCTGGTCATGCCGGGAGACGTTGTTGTCGCCGACGGCGACGGCGTCGTGGTCGTACCGCGGGCGAAAGCTGAAGCCGTGGCCAAGTACGCCCGGAAGATTTTGGACGGCGACAAGGCCGGACGGCGCGACCTCTACAAGACGCTCAAGATCAAAGAAGACGATTCGGTCAAGAAATAGGAGGTTTTCATGAAAAAATCGTCCATTCGTCTTGTCCTGCTTTTCCTGACCACAGTTCTTGTTTTAGCCGCTACGCAGGTCCAGGAGAAGCCGTTCAACGGCTTAGGGATGAGCATGGGCAACCTCAGCCGGTTGTCCAAAGCCCAATCCCGCTCGATCAGCCCCGAGAACTTCACCGGCGAGAAAGGCAAGGCCGGGATGTCCACCGACGGTCCGGCCATGAACGCGGCCCGCGACCTCGGACAAGGGTGGAAGGTCTCTCCCTACGTTCGGATCAAACCTAAAGAGACCTTTGTGATGGCCGACGTCAAGGGAGAAGGGGCCATCCAACAGATTTGGGCCACGCCCGCCGGCGCCTGGCGGTTCGCCGTTATCCGGTTCTACTGGGACGGCGAGACCGAGCCCTCGGTCGAATGTCCCATCGGCGATTTCTTCGCTTCCGGATGGGGCCGTTACGCCCAAATCTCCTCGTTGGCCGTCTGCGTCAATCCCGGCAGCGCATTCAACTGCTACTGGGAGATGCCTTTCCGCAAAGGATTCAAGATCACCCTTGAAAACATCGCCGACGAACAATTCACTATTTATTACCAAATCAACTATGCCTTGACACCCGTACCCGCGGACGCGGCCTATTTTCACGCCCAATTCCGCCGGGTCAATCCACTTCCATACAAAGATGTCTACACGATTCTGGACGGAGTGAAGGGTTGGGGCCATTATGTCGGAACCTATATGGCCTGGGGGGTTAACAACAACGGCTGGTGGGGCGAAGGCGAGATCAAGTTCTATCTGGACGGCGACACGAATTTTCCGACGATCGCCGGGACGGGGACTGAGGATTACTTCTGCGGTTCGTACGACTTCGATACCAAGAAAGCGGACGGCACCGTCCAATACACAGAGCACACGACACCCTACAGCGGCCTGGCCCAAGTCATCCGCGGCGACGGGCATTACGATATCCAGCAGAGGTTCGGGCTCTACCGCTGGCATATCATGGACCCGATCCGTTTCGAAAAAGACCTGAAGGTCACCATCCAGGCGCTGGGCTGGCGTTCAGGCGGCCGTTATCTTCCGCTTCAGGACGACATCGCCTCCGTCGCATACTGGTACCAGACCGAACCACACGCCAAGTTCCCGAAACTCCCGGCGAAGGATGCGCTGGAAATCATCTGAGGGACACGATACCTGTTTCCGAATTTAAATTTCCGGGAATTCCCCCTGGGGGAATTTATGAAATTCGGAAATTGGTATTGTGTCCCCTATTATTTTCCGAAAGCTATGGTATAATAAAAGTGTTATTAAGCAAGGGGAAATCCTAGCTATCAACACCTGAATGAGTAAAGGAAGGGGCCAGAGGCCCTGATCGGTCACATACTCCTCTCCTTTATGACGTTCAAGAATCTTTCCATCGTCGAAAGGAGACGAGAATGAACATCTATGTGGGCAACCTGTCCAACACCGTCAACGAGAACGACCTGAGGGAAGTCTTTCAGGCGTTCGGCGAAGTGGCGACAACCTCCGTCATCAAGGACAAGTTCAGCGGCGAGTCCCGCGGCTTCGGCTTCGTCGAGATGCCGAACGGGAGCGAGGCCGAAAAGGCCATCTCCATGCTGAACGGCAAGGACCTGAAGGGCCGGACGGCCAAGGTCAACGAGGCAAAACCGCGCACGGACAGCCCAAGGTCCGGCGGTTTCGGCGGCGGCCGGCGGTACTAAGACTCCCGGCATCGTCCGGGGTCGCAAACACGGCTCCCTTTTTTTAATTGGTTGTCTTGACGGACCTCGATCCGGTCGAGGCCGTGCTCGTTGAATTCCTTCGCATATTCCTCTTTGGGTCTCAAGCCCTCTCGCGCAGGCCGAAAGCTCACAGACGCCCCCTCTCCATGATCACGAAAGCTCAGGCATGCTCCCCGCTAGCCTCGGCCGCCTTGAGCGCAACCTGCTAGAAGATAATTCATCGTCTCCCGCTCCACGCCGTCCCGGCCCACTTGACATTTCCGGTTTTCGAACTTATCCTCTACACTGCAAAGGAAAAAATCATTCAAGACCCCCCAAAAGGGGAAAGGAGAGGTTTTCATGAAAAAGGCAATCTGTCTGTTGGTGGCCCTCTCGCTCGGGATGGCCGTGCTGGCCGGCGCCGCCATGGCCTGGGAGAGGGGAACCCACGCCTTCATCGCCGACAAGCTTAAGAAGGCCGGCGGGCCCTACAATATCGACGAGATGTACGGCGCCATGGCCCCCGATGTCTTCAATTACTTGTTCACGATGCCGAATGTCGCCTTCCGGGACTATCTTTACGACCAGACCCATCACCAGTTCCTGAAGGTGAAAGCCGCGGTCAAGTGGGGCTACGAGAAGTCCAGCGCTTACGGCTTCCTCAGCCACAATAATGTGTGGGGTGCCGACTCGACGGCCCACATCGCCTCACGGACGCTTCTTCCGGGTGAGGGCTACGTCATCACCAAGGCGAAGATGCTCAATAACTGGCTAATTGCCAACGTCCCTGAGTACGCAGCTCTCGTCAACGGAGCGCCGGCAGTCGGTGTCGATATCTGCCACAACGTCATCGAGGCGGCCGGCGATATCGTCCTCGCCCGCCGCGGCGCGTCGGTGGGCGCGAAGCTCATGGAGATTGCCCTCAGGCCCAAACCCCACATGCAGAACCTGATGGTCCGTGCTTACGCCCAGGGGCTGGCGGACTCATCGAATTCCCTCGGCTATTCCATCACGCTCGCCCAGGCGGAACAGCTCATCCGGAGCGAGGAGGAGGATTTCCGGACCTCGTGTATTTCCTATGGGTTCCTGCTCCAGCAGGACGAGCTCGTTATCCTCGACAACGTGATCGCCAAGTTCAAGCAGCTTGCCGTGCTTTATTTGGACCTCAACGGTCTTCCCGTCCCGGATGACGCGACGCTCACGCTCCTTCTCAAGACCTCTTTCCAGGTGGCGGACAGCCTCATCAAGGACGACTACATGAAAGAGATCCAGGCCACCATCGCTATGGTCAAGAGGAACATGGTCAAGGAGGTCAAGTAGGCCGACGACGAGACCCATGTGTGGCAGGGCGGGGTCCATGTGCGGTTTGGTGCGCTGCGCGATGGCATGACGGCGGGCGTTCGAGGGTACGACGAAGGCCGCACAGTGTCGGCGCGCACGATCTCAGTGACGCGCTGATTGATCGCACCCCACGGTCATTGTTTCTGTTTTGAAAGGGCGGCCTCTGCTTCCTGCTTCAGCGCCGCATACTGATTGCGAATGTAGTTCTTCACCGTGGGATGATACCAGATACCTATGTGCGGCCAGGACGTGCGGAGCGTGGAGACTGTTGTGAGTGTTTTGTAGTTCTGCCTTTTCTGTTCCGGGGTCCAGCGTTCAAATCCCGGATCAATGCCGGACTTGGTCAGATACCAGGAAAACGCGGCTTCGTCGGCCTGAACGCCAACGTTCATCGGTAGATCAACCAAAGACCCCGAAGCCGATCCGACATTATCTTCCACATCATAGAAATTCGACCATCTTTTGACCTATGGAGGTATATTCGCGCCATAACTGACAGTGGGTTTTCCTGGAAACACATACCGACCTTCAATCATCAGCGGTGAGCCAAGGGTGATCCATTGGTCAACCCATCCTCGTTCCTGCATCGGCGTCACCACCAGAGCCGGATTGGTGCCATCGTCGATGCTGCCACCATTCAAAGCCAGTTTTGACATGACCGTCCCCCATGAATGAGAGACGATGATCACCGGCCTTTTCTCCTTCTTGCTTTGAGCCAGGATCTCTTCGAATCTGTGCCTGACGGTCTTGATCCAGGTGATGCTGTTAGCTATTTCAGCCGGGTTATGAGTCACCTCCTGAAGTGGTGAGAGCCCCCAGGATTCGGACATCCAGTCCGACCACCCGGAGGTTCGGGTCTCACCAAATCCAATACCATGCACAACCACGACGATCGGGTCGACCGGCTTGGGCTTTACCTGAGCGACCTGAGGGGTCTGACCGATCCCCGGGGTCCCCGAGAACAGACCTTGATCCCGCGCATAGGCTGTGGCCGCAGTCACCCAGGCGCGGACCAGATCCATGACGTCCTGGGGACTGGGCTTGGGCACGAGCGTGACGTAGATCGCCCTTCCCCCGCGGCTCATCGAGGGCTTGAACTCCCACTGGTTGACGTCTACCGAAATGAGGACATTCTTCACGCGGCAGAGAGCACGCACGTAAACGCCGCCTGCGGTTTCTCGCACCTGGGCCCCGCCGCTGTCCCCCAAGGCTACGGGTTGTCCTCCGGCGTTCGTGATGAAGGTTGCCACCTGCTTCTCGGCCGCCGGGGCCTATTTCCAATCCATGGCGTACCGCTTGATCAACGGTAAGCCGCTTTCCTCCTCGTCGACGATGGCCTAGAGCCTACCTTTCTTGCATGGATAAACATTTCCTTTTCTGCTGCGCCGGCTAGTGTAGTGGCTCGGTTGATCAGCGACAATGCGGACGGGAATAATAGTTGACGTTCAGCAATAGGGGTGGGTCGGAGTTGACCCACCCCTAAGATACTTCCAAATCGTTTGCTCTATTTCACGACGACAAACGGCCGCATCATGTCGTTTTCCTCGTGCTCGAGGATGTGGCAGTGGTAGACCCAATTGCCGAAGCTCTTGGTCTTCCCGTCGTAGTCCAGTTGGGATGTCGTGGGCAGCGTGAACTTGGCAATTGTCCTCGTCACATAGCCTGGAGGGGCCTTCATGGTATCCTTGTTGCCCATCTCCTCCGGGTTCGGCGGAATCGTAGGGCCGAGCAGGTAGTTGGCAACGTCGGGCTTGAGCGATGTCCGTCCAGATGTCAGATAGGCATTCCAATCCGCCGTATATGTTACGACATCGAACTTCTGCCGGTTTACGACCTGGGATGCCACCAGGTGCGGGTGCATCGGGTGAGCGTC
>CAZSMW010000057.1:0-1753 GCA_964607985.1 uncultured Eubacteriales bacterium | reverse complement strand
TGGGCTCGGTCAGGATGCGGATGAAGTCCCCCTTGTAGAGGGGGCTGAGCTCGACACGGATCGGGAACCGTCCTTGGAGCTCCGGGATGAGGTCGGACGGCCTGGAAACGTGGAAGGCTCCCGCACCGATGAAGAGGATGTGATCGGTCCGGACAAGGCCGAATCGCGTGTTCACGGTCGTTCCTTCGATGATGGGCAACAGGTCGCGCTGGACTCCTTCGCGGCTGACCTCGGGTCCATGGCCCGTCTCGCGGCCGGCGATCTTGTCCACTTCGTCGAGGAAAATGATGCCCGAATGCTCCACCTTTTCGATGGCCAGGCGGGACACCTGGTCCATGTCCACCAGACGTTTCTCCTCGTCTTCCAGCAGGACTTCGCGGGCCTCCTTGATCTTCAGCTTCCTCTTCTTGGTCTTTCCCCCCATGAACCCGGGGATGAGTTCCTGGAGCTGGATTCCGATCTCTTCGACGCCGGAATTCGAGAGGATCTCAAATGGAGCGGCGCTCTTCTCCTTGACCTCGATCTCGACCGGACGGTCCTCCAGGAATCCGGCCCGAAGCTGTTTCCTAAACTTCTCCCGGCTCTCCAGGAACCCTCCGGGCTCCTCCTCGGACATGGAGTTCTCGCGCTTGGGCGGCGGCGGGAGGAGAAGGTCCAGTATCCTCTCTTCAACGTTGCTCTTAGCTTTCTCCTCGATCTCCTCGATCTTCTCGGACTTGACCATATCCACGGACATGCGGACGAGGTCGCGGATCATGGATTCGACGTCCCTTCCGACGTAGCCCACCTCGGTGAACTTGCTGGCCTCGATCTTGAGGAAGGGAGATGACGTGAGCTTCGCCAGGCGGCGGGAGATCTCGGTTTTCCCGACGCCGGTCGGACCGATCATCAGGATGTTCTTGGGGGCGATCTCGTCGGCCAGCTCGGGGGGGAGTTTGCGCCGGCGGTATCTGTTGCGGAGGGCGATGGCCACAGCCTTCTTGGCGGCTTTCTGGCCGATAATGAACTTGTCGAGCTCGGCGACGATTTCCTGGGGAGTGAGCTCGGTGTCCCTGGGGTCCGCCGGCAGATTTTCCATCGATTCGGGCAGGCGGATGGCCATCTAGAGCTCCTCGACGGTGATGTGATTGTTGGTATACACACAGATCTCGGAGCTTATCTTCATCGCCTCCAGGGCGATCTCCCTGGCCGAAAGGGCCGTATGGCGGACCAAGGCCCTGGCTGCGGCCAAAGCGTAAGGCCCGCCGGACCCGATGGCAATGATGCCGTCGTCCGGCTCGACGACGTCCCCCGTTCCGGAGATGAGGAACGAACTTTCCTTGTCGGCCACGACGAGCATGGCGTCAAGCTGTCGGAGGGACTTGTCCATCCGCCAATCCTTGGCCAGCTCGATGGCGGCCCGGGAGAGGTTTCCCCTATATTCCTCGAGCTTGACCTCGAAGCGGGAGAAAAGGGCGAATGCGTCCGAAGTGGAGCCGGCAAACCCAGCCAGGACGGCTCCCTTGTGCAGCCGGCGAATCTTCTGGGCGCTCTTTTTAAGGATGGTCTGGCCCAGGGTGACCTGACCGTCCCCCGCCAGGACGACGCCGTCCTTGTGGCGGACGCAGATCACGGTCGTCGAACGGATCATGGAAACGTTTTCCTGTGTTTTTCTCATCTCGAATTCCATGATAACGGATAGCTCCCCGCAAGTAAAGCGGCCTCGGGACAGAACCCGCTTTCAGAGCGACGTCCGGATGTGCTAGAATTGACG
>CAZSMW010000056.1:0-7003 GCA_964607985.1 uncultured Eubacteriales bacterium | reverse complement strand
CTTTTGACTTTTCGCCCTGCCATGTCTGCGGCGGTTGCAACTACATCGACGCCAACAAGGAAGACTGCTTCGGCAGCACCTTCCCGGCCTGCGGTGGCTGCCTCTGGGCCCAGGGTGTCATCCAGTGCCCATAAATTGGGGACACAATACCAATTTCCGAATTAATAAGAACGCATCAGATAGTCTGACATCTGACTTTAAGCGGCCTGAAGCCGCCCTCACTCCCCCGACCCCCGGGGAACCAGTCCCGTCGGTTCCCCCCGTCGAAAAAGCCGACGGGTCCCCCCTCCGCTACGGGGGCCTGAGGACGGTATTCAGTGCCGTTCATACATCGTAACTTCTTATATTGCAGTCAAATTAGCTTTTTTGGCGTAAAATCCAGGGGAGATTTAGGAAATTCGGAAACTGATATCGTGTCCCCAATTAAAACCGGAACACGACGCTGAAGCCGGCCGGCGAAAGACCGATTTCCCATTTGCGTTGCGGTGGCTCGTAAAAGGAGGCTTCCTGTCTTCTGAAGGAGCCGGCTTCGTAATTTTCCAGGTCGCGGATCGCCCGGCGCGGCTGGGTGTAGATATTGACGAGAGAGACCGTCTCTCCGGCCGCGAACGTGATCAACCCCTCATACCATTTCCTGTGGAAAGCGAGCGTGGTCACGAGCCCGGCAGCGGCGTTGGCGCCGATGTTCAAGAGATGGGTCCCCCACCCACGCCCGTCCTTCTCCCTCCGGGCGCATCTCCGGAGGAGTTCCTCGGCCTGAAGAAGCTTGGACCGGCGCTCTTCCGGCGTGGCCTCCGGAATGCGCCCCAGTTTCTTGACGCTCGTTGCCGGAAGGAAGGGGTCGATGAGCAGTCCGCCGACTCCCAACGCGAAGGTCGCGCCTCCGACGAGCATGTCCTCGGCGAAACGCCTGTCTCGGACCTTCGGAGCGTTCGGGGAGCCCTGGTCCGGCTTGACATCGTTCCAGTGAGCGACGGCCAGGCTTCCTTGGACGATGGCCCCAGCTGAATAGCCGGCGATCCAGCCGTACCACCAGGTTCTGGCGCGCGGTTGGGCCGAACGCAGGGCGTTCTCGATAAAGCCGAGCCGCTCCTTGACCTGTTCATCGGGAAGCGCCGCGATCTCCTGGGCATAAGCGGTGCTCAATAAGAACAGCGCCATGAAAAAGGCCAAACACATGGAAACGGGATTTTTTAGTTGGCTGAACAACGGATCTCCTTTTGCCGACGCGAAATCATACTGTCCAATGCGAAAAAACTATATGACCACCCTTGAACGATGTCAATAGACGAAATATAATCGTCTGACCGTGGAAGACATCGCGCGAGGGGTCAGGTCCTTCACCCTGGGCACGGCCGTGAGCCGCGTCCTGGGTCTTGTCCGCGAGGTCGTTTTTGCAACCCTCTTCGGCGCCGGCCACTCCACGGACGCCTTCAACGCGGCCTTCCGCATTCCGAACCTCCTCCGCGACATGTTCGCCGAGACGGCCTTGTCCGCAGCCTTCGTCCCCGTCCTGACCGGCGAGAAGAAGAAGGGCAAGGAAGCCGAGAACCTCCTGGCTTCGAACATCTTCAACACGCTCTTCGTCGTGGTCGGCTTGATCATGGTCCTCGGAATCATTTTTTCCCGACCGCTGGCGAAGGTCATCGCTTTCGGGTTCGGAAACGTTGCGGGCAAACTTTCACTGACGGGGAGCCTGACGTCCATCACCTTCCCGTTCCTCCTTTTCGTGGCCTTGGCTGCCTGGGCCATGAGCTACCTCAACACCGAGGGTTCGTTCTTTGTCCCGTCCCTGGCGCCGGCTTTCTTCAACGTTTTTTCCATCCTCGTCCCCCTCGGTCTATTCGGCTGGTACACGGCCCGCGGCGGCGATCCCATCTATGGGGCGGCCATCGGTGTAACCGTGGGCGGCTTGATGCAGTTCGCCGTCCAGGCGCCGGGTGTTTTCAAGAAGGGGTTCCGGTATAGGTTCTATTTAAGCTTCCGCGATCCCGAATTCCGCAGGGTGATGGCCCTTTTCATACCGGTGGCCATCGGTCTGGCCGGGTCGCGTATCAATGTGGCCGTCAACACGGTCCTGGTCTCTTTTCTCGAGAAGGGGAGCATGACCTGGCTCAACTACGCTTTCCGGATCGTGCACCTGCCGCTGGGGCTGTTCGGGGTGGCCGTGGGCGCGGTTGCCCTCCCCAAGCTCTCCCGGCACGCGGCCGAGAACGACCTCGGGGCCATCCATGAAACGCTCTGCGACTCGCTGAAGATGGTCCTCTTCCTGACGGTCCCGACGTCCGTGGTCATCGCCTTCCTCTCCCACCCCATCACGGCCGTCATCTACCAGCACGGGAGGTTCACCGCCACCGACACGGCAGCGGTCGCTCAAGCCCTGGTCCTTTATATCGTCGGCATTCCCTTCATGGCCGCTCTACGGAACGTCGCTTCCGTCTTCTATGCTTACAAGGACTCCAAAACTCCGATGTACGCCAGTTTCGCCTCCATCGGTCTCAACCTCATCTTGAACATCGGCTTGATGAGGGTCCTGGGCTTTTTAGCCTTCCCGCTGTCCACGACCATCGCGGCCGTGGTCAACATCGTTCTCTTGGTTTGGCTCCTGCCTCGCAAGATCGGCCGGTTCGCCCTCGCGCCCGTCCTAAGGTTCTTCCTTGCTCTGGCGGGGGCCTCTGCGTCCGGAGGATTCGCCGGCTGGCTCCTCAACCGTTTCCTCTTCGGGCCGATGGGGCATTCATTCTGGGTCCGGCTGGCGAGCGTCGCCGTCAGCGGCTCCGCCGCGCTGGGAATCTTCTATGCCCTTTTGATGGCCTTCGGGGTCAAGGAAGCCAAAGAATATTTCAAGAGATTCTTCCGGCGCTAAGAGCACTTGTTCCAGCCGCAGTTGGGGCAGGTCGGGCACTTCTCGTCGGGCATGGTCGCGCCGCACATCTTGCATATATTTTTAAAGAAGTCTTTCGGGTTCTCCTTGACCTCGCCTAGATGCCGCTCGAGGACCTTGGCGATGGCGTCGGGAATGGATTGGACAAGGCCGCCTTCGGTGAAGATGGGTTCGGCTCCGCCGATTCCCTTGATCTGGTAGATGACTTCATGAGGCTCGACGCCGCTCCGCAGGGCCAGGGATATCAGGCGACCGAGGGCCTCGGCATCCGCCATCGTCGAGTAACCGCTCTTCCCGATGCTGGCGAAGACCTCGAAGGGTTTGTTGCCGTAATACGAGATCGTCACATAGAGGTTCCCGAAGCCGGTCTTGATCTTGTCCGTGATGGACGGCAAGGATCTCGGCCGATCCTTGGGCATGAGGGTCTCTTCGGGTGCCGTCTTGTACAGGACCTGCTCGGCCTTGCAGCCGTCCCGGTAGACCGTGATGCCTTTGGTCCCGAGCTCGTAGGCCAGGAGGAACGCCTTTTCGATGTCTTCCTCCACGGCGTCGTGGGGGAGGTTGATCGTCTTGGAGACCGAATTGTCGACGTGCTTCTGGAAGGCCATCTGCATCCGGATATGCCCTTCGGGGGCGATGTTGTGGGCGGTGACGAAGTGATCGGGCAGGGCGGCGTCGGGGTTCCTTTCCTTCCATTCTCTGTATATGGGGTGGACATCCTTCAGCTCCCCGTCCAAGATTTTCGAAGTGAACTCGAAAGCGAAGACGGGTTCGATCGACGAGGAGCAGCCGGCGATGCGGGAGATCGTCCCCGTCGGCGCGATCGTCAGGACGGTGGCGTTCCGGCGCGACGTCCCCTTATAGACCGACTTCTCGACGTTGGGAAAACTTCCCTTGAGCGAGCCGAGTTTTCGGCTTTCTTCGTCGGTCTTCTTCCTCATGAAGCCCATCAGCTCATCGGCGAAGGCCAGGGCCCCGGGCGAATCGTACCTCAGTTTCTTTTTAAAAAGCAGATCGGCCCAGCCCATAATGCCGAGTCCGATCCTCCGATTGGACCTGGTCATCTCCGCGATCCGGGGAAGGGGGTACTTGTTGACGTCGATCACGTCGTCCAGGAAGCGGACGGCGACCTCGATGACCCCGGCGAGCCGTTCCCAATCGAAGGCCCCGGGTCTCTCCGGATCAAAGAAGTTCGCCACGTTGATCGAGCCGAGATTGCAGGACTCATAGGAGTGCAGGGGCTGCTCGCCGCAAGGGTTCGTCGCCCGGATGGGTCCGAGGTCCCGGGTGGGGTTCAGCCGGTTGATCCGGTCGATGAAGATGAGTCCCGGGTCGCCGACGGCCCATGCCGACTCGACGAGCAGTCGGAAGACATCGCGGGCCTTTTTTTGCCCGGTCTTTTTACGCGTGAACGGGTCGCGGAGCACGCAGGAACCGTTCTTTGACAAGGCCCTCATGAACTCGTCGGTCAAGGCTACGGAGATGTTGAAATTGGCCAGGCTCTTGCCGTCCCTCTTCATGGCGATGAACTCTTCGATGTCCGGGTGGTCGACCCTCAGGATCCCGATGTTGGCGCCTCGCCGTGTGCCGCCCTGTTTAACAGCCTCGGTCGCGGCGTCGATGACCCGGAGGAACGAGACCGGGCCCGAGGCGACACCCTGGGTCCTGCGGACGAAGCTTCCCTTCGGTCGTAAAAGGCTGAAATCGAAGCCTGTTCCGCCGCCTTCTTTGTGGACGAGGGCCGCATTCTTGACCGTATCGAAGATCGACTCCATGGAATCCTCGATAGGCAGGACGAAGCAGGCGCTGAGGCACATGTCGCGACCGGCCCCGGTCAGGGTGGGACTGTTGGGCAGGAAGTCACGGTTTTTCATGACCTCGAAGAACTTCTCCCCCCATTCCTGGCGGGCCGCGCCCTTCTCCGCCGTGGCGATGAAGTCCGCGACACGCTTGAAGAGGTCGGCCGGGGACCTGTCCAGGAATTCGCCCTTGTCATTCTTCAGGTAGTAGCGGGCTTTCAATATCTTGATGGCGTTGTCAGGAAATCCCTGCGGTTCAAGCTGCTTCTCTCGGGCTTTTGTTGCCATGATTCAACTCCTACTCGATGATCCTATTTCTCCACCGGGTGGGAGCATAAATTGGAGCTTAGAGGATGTCAAGGACGGCCGGAGGACTCCGCGGAAACGGCAAGGCAACTTTACCTGGCCAGGCCCAGGAAGTAGAGGATGCCCATGATCACGGGCTGGTGGGCGATGTAAATTAGGAGGGAGTGGCGGCCGGCGGCGTTGACGAACGTTCCCGGTAGGCGCCAAGGCAGGAGGCTCCGCTTGGCGGCGTAGGCGGACTTCCCGAGGACCGCGCCCGCCAGGAAGATCCCGAACCAAGGGATAAGCGGGAAATAATCGAACGAAGAGAACGAGGGACTGTAGAGCCCGAACGGCAGCAGCCAGTCGGAGCGGATTGCCACCGCCTTTCTCAGGATGGGAAGCGCGGCGCCGAGGCCGATGACGATCGCGCCCCAGGCGGCGCAGGCGACCGCTGCCGACTTTTCGAATGCCGTGCCGTAGATCAGCATCGAGACCGCGAGGCACTGGAGGATTCCGAAATAGACGGCCGAGGCCGGATCGAAGACGTAGGTCGCCACGGACACGGCCAGCGAAACCGCAAGAAGCCGCAGACCTCGGCGGACGTTGTTCCGGCTCAGGGTGCTGCTCGTCCCCGACAAGACGACGAAAAGCCCGGCAAAGAAGAATTGCGCAACCGTCCATGCCACGCTCGACAGGTCGGTGGAGAAGCCGAGAAACCTCTTGATTCCGCTGAACTCGCCCAGGTCGAAGAGAAAATGGTAGCCGACCATCAGGATGATGGCCAGCCCGCGCAGAAAATCGATCTCCCAGATGCGCGATGGACGCCCGGCGGGCCTGTCCGCCGCGCTATCGGCCTCTGTCATTGTCACGAGCTCCTCGGGGGTTATTTCGCCGTGAGAGAGAATAGTCCCGGGCCCTGAACCCTGTCAAGCAAGAAAGACCGCGGATTCCAGAATCGTCTATGACCCGGCGCCCATGGCCAACGTTTATCACTTTCTCCAATACCACGGGGACCGGATCATTTACATCTACGGCGAGCTCGATCCCTGGTCAGCCACGGGAATCCAGTTGATCGGTCGGACAGACGCGGTCAAGTTCGTCGTCAAGAACGGTCCTCATGGGTCGCGCGTCCGGGATTTTTCGCCCGAGCAGAAGGAGTTGTTCTATTCGACCCTCGAGAGGTGGCTGGGCCTGACCCTGGCCCGACAGTAGGACTTCAAATTCCGACCATCAGACTGGGGCCCTTAATACAGCATAAAGTTGCAGGCGCGATGATCGGCGATTATTTCGGGTTCAAGGCCAAGAGCTTGAGCTCGGTCATTTCCTCCATGGCATAGCGGACGCCCTCGCGGCCGAAGCCGGACTCCTTCACTCCGCCGTAGGGCATGTGGTCGAGGCGAAACGTGGGGATGTCGTTGAGGATGACGCCGCCGACATCAAGGGCTTCATACGCCTGAAAGGCCTTGGTGAGGTCACGAGTGAAAACCCCCGCCTGCAGCCCATAGATCGAATAGTTCACGGCCTCGAGCGCCGCCCCGAATTCCTTGTAGGGATAGACCACGACGACCGGAGCAAAGGCTTCGAGCCAGGAGATGGGAAGCTCGGGCTTGACATTCTCGAGGACGGCCGGTTCGACCATCGTCCCTTTCCTCGCGCCTCCGCACAAGAGACGGGCCCCCTCGGCCACGGCCTGGCCGATCCATTCCTCGGTCTTGAGAGCCGATGCCTCGTCGATCATAGGGCCGATATCCGTCGTCTCCTCCAGCGGATCGCCCAAGCGCAGTTTCTTTGTCCTCTCCAAGAAATCGGTCATGAACCGGTCGTAGATCTTTTCGTGGAGGAAGATGCGCTGGATGGAAATGCAGATCTGACCCGCATATGAAAACGATCCCGTTACGCTGCGGGGAACGGCCAGCTCGAGGTCCGCGTCCGGCTCGACGACCACGGCCGCGTTCCCGCCCAGCTCCAGGGTGACCTTTTTCTTGTTGGCCTTTTGCTTGAGCTCCCAGCCGATGGCCGGGCTTCCCGTGAA
>CAZSMW010000055.1:0-2405 GCA_964607985.1 uncultured Eubacteriales bacterium | reverse complement strand
TTGAAGGAAACGCGTGCGCACCGAAAAGTAGGTCCCGGCAGCCAAACAGAGCACCACCAAAGGCGCGCTCCAGACATAACCATTGATCAGGTCCACCAATGCTTGAAGATTCACAATCAGCCTCCATGAACTCTAAAGGATCCTATCCTATCCAATATGGATCTCAGACTCAACAACATTCGCTAAACATATTATTCCTATATAATTATGTTGTAATCCGTCTCATTTTGGATTAAGATGAAACCGAGTTCAGACACGATTGGTTCTGAGTCTTCAAATATTTAGATCAAGGAGGCAGGCATGATCAGGCTTTCGACCAAAGGACGCTACGGGACACGGCTCATGCTGAACCTCGCCCAAAGGTATCGAGACAGCGACACCCACCCCGTCATCCTCAAGAACATCTCCGATGAAGAGGAGATCTCGATCCGTTACCTCGAGCAGATCATCATCCCCCTCAAGATCAACAAGCTCGTCAAGAGCGTCCGCGGCGCCGGCGGCGGCTACACCCTGGGCAAGAATCCCTCTCAGATCAACCTCCGGGAGATCCTGCACGCCCTCGAAGGCTCCTGCTGTCTCGTCGAGTGCGTCGAGGAGGAATTGGATTGCGATCGCCGCCCCTACTGCGCGACTTTTGACGTCTGGAAGGAAGCCACGATGCTCCTCAAGAACTACTTCGAGAGCATCACGCTCGCGGACTTGGTCAAGATCGCCGATAAGAAACAGCGAAATCCCAAGGCCAAAACAGCAAAGGCCAAGGCCCATTGACCCAGGGGCCCAAGATGCTCGCCTCACAGGTGACCCGGACGCGCCGCCGGGAACGGTTCTAAAGATGAAGCTGGCCATCGTCCTTTTCATCATCCTCACCCTGGCCTCCATCATCGGCACCCTCATCCCCCAACAGCGGACGCCGGCAGAATACCAGGCCCACTTCGGAAGCCTCTCGCGCCTCGTAACGGGTCTTGACCTCGACCGCCTCTACCAGTCGGCCTGGTTCATCGGCCTGCTCCTCCTCTTCGGCCTCAACCTCGTTGTCTGCAGCCTCACGCGCCTCACGCCTAAGCTCCGCAGGACTTTCGGGAACGCCTGGACCGCCGGTCCCGGTGAGCTGGCGTCGCTGAAGATTAGGGACTCGTTCACGAAGCGCTCGGGCCTCGAGGCCTTCGTTGCCGCCGCCCGCACCGAGCTCGGCCGTCGGCGTTTCCGCATCGCCGCAAAAAGCGAATCCGGCCGCGCTCTCCTCCGCGCCCGAAAGCATACGCTCGGCCTCTTCGGGTCGGACATCGTCCACCTGGGCGTTTTCGTCATCCTGGCCGGAGGCGTCGTCAGCGGCCTCGGCAAGTACCGGTCGGACGTCTCCGTTTCCGAAGGTCAAACCGTCTCCGTCCCGTCCCGTGCCATCTCGCTTCGCCTCGACAAGTTCGAGACCGAATTTTATCCCGCGGGCGCCGTCAAGGCCTGGAAGAGCACAGTCACGGTCTTCGGGGGGGGGGCCCCCCGTCTCACGCGGACCATCGCCGTCAACCATCCCCTGAGCTATAAGGGCGTCATGTTCTACCAGAGCAGTTACGGCCGGGACTGGGAGAACCCTGCCCTCGAGCTTCGGGTCAAGAAAAAAAGCGATCCCGCCTTCCTCAAGACCATCAGCCTCAAACCCGGCGGGAAGGCCGCCCTGGACGACGGGACGGAGATCACGGCCGTCCGCTTCCTCCCCGACTTCGTGATCGGCGCGGACAACGAGCCGGCGACCCGCACCTGGGAGCCCAACAATCCCGCCGTCCTCATCGAAGGATACCGAAAGGACGCGCGTGTCTTCTCCGGCTGGGTCTTCGCCAAGTACCCGGAGTTCACCCACTTCCGCGACTCCGGCGAGATGGACCTCGCCTTTGAGCTCGCCTCTTACAAAGCCCCCCAGTTCTCCGTCCTCCAAGCCGCCTCGGACCCGGGCGCTCCTGTCATCTGGACGGGCTGCATCCTCCTGATGCTGGGCCTTTTCCTCAGCTTCTACTGGCCGCCGCGCGAGATCAAGCTCATCCTCGAAGGCCGCGAGGGCCCGTCCGTCGCCGTCTCGGCCGGTGGGCCGGTTTCCAAGGGCCGCGACCGCTTCGAAGAAGAGTTCGCCTCGATCATGGCCGTCCTTAGGAGAACTTCATGAACGAACCGACTTTTTTCCTTCTGGCCTTCCTGGCTTACGGCCTGTCCGCGCTGGTCTATTTCGGATCGCAGCTTTTCCGCAAGGAGAACTTGGCCGGAGCAGGCTACGTCCTGGCCGGCGCGGGTCTCGCCGTCCACACCCTGGCCCTCGCCGCCCGGACTATTAAAAGCGGACATGCCCCATTCACGAACATGTATGAATCCATCTCCTTCCTGGCCTGGGCCTCAGCCCTTGCCTACGTCCTCATGGA
>CAZSMW010000054.1:0-1577 GCA_964607985.1 uncultured Eubacteriales bacterium | reverse complement strand
AAACCCATCCTCGGAGCCTTGGGCCATCGGAGGCCTGCGGCTGCCCTCGTCGGACGCTCGTCTCAGGCTGATCTCCGCATGGTCGCTGCAACCCTTCCCCACGCCCTCCCATCACAGAAATCGAAGGCCTTGAGTTTGAATCTTATTAATCCCCTTAACGAAAATAGCGACGGGCTTCGGCGACGTCGCGGGCGATCTGGTCGATCAGGGTCTTGGAGGTCCCAAATTTCCTTTCGTTCCGGAGCTTCTTCACGAACCGAAGCTTGACCGTCCGGCCGTAGAGGTTTTTCTTGTGGTTAAGGACGTGGGCCTCGACCCCGAGACGACGGCCGCCGAAGGTCGGGCCGACGCCCACGTTGGTCACGGAAGGGAGGGACTTCGAGGCCGTGACGGCCAGCGTCACGAATATCCCCCGGGGAAGGATTTCGTTGGCTGTATGGATATTGGCCGTCGGGAAGCCTAGGACACGGCCGCGGGACTCTCCCGTGACGATGCAACCTTCGATCTCGTAAGGCCTTCCGAGGAGCTCGGTGGCCTTCTCGACGTTCCCTTTGGCGAGTTCATGCCGGATAAAGCTGGAGCTGACGATCTCGCCGGCCTTTTCAACGGGAGGCACCGCGTGGACGCCGAAGCCGAGCTCTCGGCCAAGCCGGGTGAGCTCGGCAACGCCGCACCGTCGGTCCCTGCCGAAGCGGAAGTTCTCGCCGACCACGACTTCCCCTGCGTGAAGACGGTCCTTGAGCACCTGCCCGGCAAAGGCGCGGCCCGAGAGACGCCGGAATCCGCTGCCGAGGGAGACCACAACGACTCCTTTGACGCCGGCCCCGCGGAGACCATCCAGGCGCTGGCCGAGCGTCTGGATGAGCGAGACGTCCCGCTTGTTCGACGATCGCGCCGGATGGGGAAAGAATGTCAGGACCAGCGCAAAGAGTCCTTTCTTTGCGGCCAGCTCAAGGATGCGTTCGAGGATCTTCCGGTGGCCGAGATGAATTCCGTCGAAATTGCCTACGGCGACGACGGCACCCCGGGGAAAGGCGGGCACTTCCTTAAACCCGTTGAAGATCTTCATTGATTCAGGCTTTCACGACGTTGATTTGTTTGAGGTAGCCCATCTTGAGCTGGGAAAGGCAGGCCTCTAAAAATTTCTCCTCATCGGGCTCCAGGTTGCCCTTGGTCCGGTCCTTGAGAAAGTCGATGAGGTCGATCAGTCTCTTGGCCAGTTCCGGGTTCCCGGATGTCTGTCCAGAAACAGGGTCTTCGATCATGCCGAGCTTGATGAGCGCCTGGGTATAGAACGGAAAGACTAAAGACGAGAATTCCAAGGCCGGCAGGTATTCCTTGTTTTCACCGTTCGCTTGGTTCTTGGCCATAAGCGTATCCTCCAAGTGTTTTTCTTACGGGAACGAATATACCAATTTTCGACCGAGATATTCAAGGGCTGTCCCGGACCGGCGGCACTAACCCTGGGCCGTTTTCTTCCGGAGGACGAGCATCGCCTTGATGAACTCGTCGAGGTCGCCGTCGAGCACCCGGTCCACGTCCCCGATCTCCAGCTTGGTCCTCGTGTCCTTGATGAG
>CAZSMW010000053.1:0-8159 GCA_964607985.1 uncultured Eubacteriales bacterium | reverse complement strand
CCCGCGCCGGTGACGTCGACGATGTCGGTGGTCCCGTGAACGGGGATGGCAAAAGGCGGCCGGCCCTTTTCGAAGAGGGTCATTCCCCTGGACCCCCGGGTCACGAGGAGGGCGGGGGACCGGAGCTTCTTCAGGATCCGTCCGGCGGCCTCGCGGAGAGCCTCGTCCTTCCCGGCGATCTCGACCCCGAGCGCTTCCTCAACCTCGGGTTCGTTGGGCGTCGCGACTGTAACGCCCTTGAAGCTCAGGAGCCGGAACCGTGAGTCCGCGGTGACGGGGACTTCATTTTTCTGCGTGGTCCGGAGGACCTCCGCGTAGATGTCCTCTTTAACCGTATCATAGTTATAGTCGGAGATGAGCAGGGCCGGGCAGTCCTTGATCAGGTGGCCAAGGGTTCTCAGGAGCCAGTGTTTCAAGGCCGGATCGTCGGGGACCCGACCGTCCCGGTCGATGCGAAGGATCTGTTGTTTCCGCGTGTTGTCCTCGCCGGCCAGGATTCGGGTCTTGAGGGGCGTCCGGTGGCTTTTTTCCTGATAGATCCATTCCGTAGGCATTTTTTTCGACTTGAGAATGGATAGGACCTTTTTACCGGCTTCGTCGCGGCCGATGACACCGACGGGAATGGGGAAAGCGCCAAGGGATTTGAGGTTCTGGAGTGAATTGCCCGCGCCGCCCAGAGAATATTCCTGGTCTTGGTAGTTCAGGATAAGGATCGGGGCCTCGCGCGAGATTCTCCGTGTGGTCCCGTAGAGGCGCTCGTCAAGGATGAAGTCTCCCCAAACGACGATCCTCAGGTTCGCGAAGCGGTCGACGATTTGAATGAGCTTCTGGTTGTCCACGGCGTAAATCCTCTCTCGACGCAGGGATTGTAAACAAAAACGGCCGGAAACGTCAAACGGAGTCTTGAAGATGCCGGCATTTCCTTGGTCTCATCCGGGCATCGCCTCTGCGCCCTTGCCTTACCTCACAAGAAAAAAAACGCTTTCCTTAAAGATTGAAAAACTGGGCGAAATCGTACACATTGAGCGCGCTGTGCCGGAGTATCGGAATTGGCAGACGTGCTGGACTCAAAATTCAGTCCCTGGCGATAGGGGTGAGGGTTCAATTCCCTCCTCCGGCACCAGAGTTCCCCTGAAAAACCCATTTTTATTTGTCTTTCTCTTGTGTCTTTCTTAAGCAAGTTTGGGCGAGTTTAGGCATTCTTTTGTCATCGATTTGGCACGCGGATCGTGCAAAGGATCCGTGCCGGCTAAAAAAAAGCCGGTGTAGTCTATCTACTTAAGAGGAGTTACCTCCTCTTCTGCTTATTCTTCTCCTACCGTTTCCCCTTTGAAAGACCTGAGCGTTCCGAAATTCTGCTGGCCCAAGCCCCACCCGTTGCCCCATTTTGGGTTAGCGTGCACGATAATCGCTCCGGTATTACACGATATGGTTTTGGCATATAGTGGGTAAGGAAACGCCCGCGGGTATCCTTCATCGTTTCCGACTCCTTCCCAAGTTGATGGGAAGAAGTCTATGCGATAAGGAAAACACATATCGATGTGCTTACGGAAACCCGCCAGGGGTTTAGCAGCTTGGGAATTCAGTTCGCTCGGAAATAGCAAATTCTTATCATAGCGCTTTTCTTTACTTGACTTGGGGACAAGGGTGAAATTATGATTTTGAGCGAACGGCCATGGCTTGTCGGCCGGGTGGGCCGAAAGACCGAGGAGGAACATATGAGGAAAAGCTACGTCTTGGCCATCGTCGGCGCCTTTCTGCTCTTGTCGCCGGCCCTGTCTCAACAAAAATCCCTCAAGGTCGTCCTTCTTTACGACATGGAAGGCGTGTCGGGCGCGACCTCGGAACGGCACACCGACTTCGGGGCCAACCCGGAATACGAAGAGGCCCGCAAGTCGCTGACCACGGACGTCAACGCGGCCATCGCCGGGCTCAAGGCCGGCGGGGCGACGGAGATCATCGTCGTCGACGGCCACGGCTCGGGCAACACGCAGAGCCCCGACGTCTTCGAGGCGGAGCTCCTGCCGCCGGCGAAAATGATCTCGCGCGACCGACCCTTCGACATCTACATGGACAGCTACGACCAGTCCGTCGACGCCATCGTAGCCGTCGCCATGCACGCCGGCGCGGGAAATCCGGCCGGCTTCCTTTCCCACACCTACACGATCGAGGACATCCAATACAGGGTCAACGGGACTCCTTTCAACGAAACCATGATCATGGCCATGGGGGCGGCCCGCTTCGGGATCCCGATGATCATGGTCAGCGGCGACGATCAGCTTGAAAAAGAGATCCGTCGCTTTCTCCCTTGGGTCAAGTATGCCTCGGGCAAGCGCGCCATCGGCCGGACCAAGGCCGAGCCGTTCCCCCGCGAGGAAGTTTCGCGCCGAATCGAGAAGGCGGCCCGGGAGGCGCTCCTCGCCCTGGACGCCGCGCGCCTGCCCGAGAATTTCCCGGGCCCGTTCCGTTTTGCGCTGACCTTCCAGGACGAGGCGCAGGCCCGGACCGTGGCCGGGCTCCAGGGTGCCGAGCTCCTGGCCGACTCCGTCTCCGTCCAGATCCGGACTGCGGATTTCGAGGAGGGCTATCGGGCAAGCCTGAGGCTTATCTCGACGGCCGGGCTCGTCTGCCGCATGCAGGCTGTCCAGAGGGCGCTCGATGCCCAGCCGAACGCGGCGGCCCTGCGTGAGGCTGTGTCCAAGTACATCACCGACCGCTGGCTCGACCCGCAGCCCGCTCCGCCCTCCGCGGCCGGAGCGCCCCAGCGCTACTGGGGCGCCCGCTAGAAGCTCAGGCGGCCGGCCATGGTGATGCTGCATTTCGACGGCCGCATGATCATCCGCTACGATGGTCGGGAACTTGCTTATCGGGAGATACTGGAACGAAAGAAGCGCGTACAGGCCGTACCGGTCGTCCGGCCGAATCCCCTTAAGTACACCCCGCCACCGACCCATCCGTGGCGGGTCTACAGGGACCGGTCGCCGCTCCCCCTACCCGAAAGACCATAGCTGATGACAAAAGCGGAAATATTCAAGTTGTCTTGACACGGTTTTCGCGGTTATTGACATGGCCGCCCGGCCAACGATATAGTCCTGCTATGGATAGGAGGGTAAATTCAGCACCAAGGGCGGGAATTCAGTATTTGAAATTGCATGAGCTAGGGAAGCTTGAACTTGGGGGTCCATTTCTTGTGCCTGACGTTGGCGGCATGATGGTCACAACGAAAGAAATTACTCAGGAAGAGATCGAATTTTTTGCATCAAATGACCCTGCAATAAAATCAGGCTTGCTCATTTACGAGATCCGTCCGTGGATGACGGCCATGGATCATGATTAATGAACGGACAAATCCGTTCGAACATCAAACCCGGCATCACTGTCTTGATCGTCTTGAAACAGGATCAACACACTGACCAATTGACCAAAGGTGTCGTGAAGGATATTCTCACGAAATCGCCAAATCATCCACACGGCATCAAGATCCGCTTAATGGATGGGCAGGTGGGAAGGGTGAAGGAAATTGTCGATTTAAATGAGTGAGATCGTGATCAGGAACGTCCAGCCGCAGGATCTGGATGAATGTTACATCGTTGAAACAGCCTGCTGGCCGCCGGAAGAAGCGGCGGTCATAGAAACGATCCAGCTTCGGATTGACACATTTCCGCAGGGTTTCTTTGTGGCGGAACTTGACGGAAAAGTCGTTGGAATGGTCAACGGGGCATGTACGAATAAGGAAGACATCAGTGACGAAGAGTTAAAGCAATTGATCGGCCACGACGTCGATGGCAGGAATATGGTTATCTTTGCGTTGGGAGTTTTGCCTGATTTTCAAAAGCAGGGCATTGCAAAACAATTGATACAGCGGTTCATCGAAGAAGTCAGACAAAATCAAAAAGAAAAAGTATTGTTGATGTGCAAGAATTATTTAATACCATATTATGAAAAGCTGGGATTTAATCATGCTGGATTATCCCGCTCCACACACGGAGGGGCCGAGTGGCATGAAATGCGCCTGTCTCTCAAGGAATAAATAGATAAGCCAAAAACCAATCTGTCTCACGTCACGTTTAATGGTTGAGCTCACTGCTTAAACGAAAATCTGCGTAAGAAAAATTACATTCGGGAACTCAAATATAGTATGCAAAGACGACGACTTAACTATGCTCAGATCGCATCTGAATACAACCGGCGCTATCCCAACTCCCAATCCTGGGAGCGCGGGCAGGCGCTCTTGGAATTAGCTCGAAAGGTCAAAGTCAAAACCATTCTCGAAGCGGGAAGAGGACCGTAGCATCGATCACCTGAAGCTGACGTTCGTGGCAGCGAAGCCTTCGCCGTCCTATGTTGTTACCGAGGTCGCCCTGATGGAGGCCGAGGAGAGCGGGGAATATTTCTAGGAATTGATGGGCAGGAGGGCGCGGGAGTCTATCATCTTTCAGCCGGTGCGAGAGGGTTTTCCGTCCGAAGATGCTTTTCGGGCTCGATTTTCGCATTTTTGGTTGTCATTGAAATCGCCGAGCGGCTGGAAGTATATTACCCATGTGGTCAAATTGGGAGATTCATCTGTCGGAGCAGGAATTCGTGGCGTCACGGAAAAAGGGAATTCTTTCCTAGCGCTCCGCCAACTTGATCGGTTGAAAAATAGAGAGACGGAAATCTCCACAATTCAGCTTTCTTTGAAGCTCTGGAATTTTCGCGGTAAGCAGGGCATTGATAATATTGATTCCTTTTTCGAGTTTATCCCCAAGCCGGTCCATGACCATTCCCTGGGCCTGGGTGGGCTCTGACGTCGATGCTTCCAACGCGCCCATCAGGTCCAGGATCTCAAATTCCATCCCTTCCATTTCCGCGATGAAATCCTTTTTTACGCCTTCGAGGGTCTTCGAAATCTCCTCCAGCAACAAGTTCGTATCTTTTGGAAAATTTTCCTGCTTCTTGGCGACGTCCTGGACGCGCCCGATTTCTTTTTCTATGTTCTGGATGGCTGCTTTCGCCTCCAAGAAGGCTCTGACCATGTCATTGACTCTCATGCCGGCCTTTAGCTTTGCCTGCAGAGCATCTTCAGTGGCTTTTATCCTTGGATCCATCTTCACCGTTACCTTCTGAGCCATTTCCCTGCCGCCGGCTATCAACTTCACCGTATATTCTCCGGGGAGAACAGCCGGCCCTCTGAGAGGATAGTAATACTCTCCACGTTTCCATTCGGGGTTGGATTTCATCGAATAGCGGAGATCCCAGTTGATCCTGTTAAGGCCTTTTCTTGAAGGTCCTTCAAGCTCGCGGACCAGATTTCCGGCCTTATCCAGGACGACTAACTTTGAGGTTTGTTTTGCTTCGGGATTATCCTTGCCGGCCGTTGCTTCATTTTTTAGATAATAAGTGATCAGGGCTCCGTAGTCGGGATTCGGTGCCGAAAATTTTGCCGATCCGATGGACTGGTCCTCCCTGGTCTCAAAGTACAGCGTCGCCTCTCTCATTGGGAAAAGAAAAGCTTCAGAATTGAGTACGGTTTGATTCAAATTCTCGAGCATGGTGATATCGTCTAGGATAATGATGCCGCGGCCATGAGTTCCCAGGATCAGGTCATTGTTACCGGGATTGATAACAATGTCGTCCACGCGGACGCGGGGCAAATTTCCCCCCGCCCTCACCCAGTTTTTTCCGCCGTTGATGGAGATGAACAGACCGAATTCCGTCCCGGCGAAAAGAAGCTCCGGGCTTCGCGGGTCCTCGGCCAGGGCGCGGACAACGACTCCGTCCGGGATGTCTCCGCGCAGACTTTTCCAGGTGATCCCGAAATCCATGGTCTTGAATATATACGGAGCATAATCGTCATCCGAGTGCCCCGTGAAGCTCGCATAAGTTGTTCCCGTATTGTGGCGGGATGTTATGATCTGGGTCACCCAGCGGGGTTTGACAAGAGGAATATTTTTTGTCAGGTTCTTCCAGGTTTTTCCCGCATCCGCCGTCACCTGGACATTTCCATCATCAGTGCCCGCATAGATCAGGCCCGCTTGTATGGGCGATTCCGACATGGCCGTAATCGTCCCGTAATGGCCCACTCCATAATTCAAAGAAAGGGTGTCTTTATTCCTCTCCATTCCCGTTATGGGAAGATTCTTCCAGTCCTGGTTGTTAGTAAGGTCGGGGCTGATTTCTTCCCAGCCGTGTCCGCAGTCAGTTGTCTTAAAGATCTTGTTCCCCCCGAAATAAACAATATCGGGATTGTGGGGAGACATCACCAGCGGACATCTCCAGTTGAACCTGTAGGTCTCTTGTGGAGATTTGGGGACGGGCCCGATGATCCTTTCCTCATGCGTCTTCAAGTTGGTGAAGAGCAGCCGTCCTTCCTGATTCTCCGAATAAATCAGGTTGGGATCTCTGGGGTCCACCACACAATAAAAACCATCCCCGTACACCACCTGCACGACATCCCTGTTCATGATGCCCAGGGGGCTATCGGTCCGGCTGGGAATGCCGTAAACTCCGGAATCCTGCGCTCCTCCGTAGATCCAATAGGGATCCCTGTTGTCGATGCCGATCGCGTAAAACTGAGAGACCGGAAGGTTGTCAATGAAATCCCATGTTTTAGCCCCGCTGTGTGAAATATAGAATCCTCCGTCTCCGGCAAGAAGAAGGTGGTCGGGATTTTTGGGGTTGATCCAGAGCGAGTGGCTGTCCGTATGCACGTTTTCAGATACGCCTTCTGTGGTGAACGTCTTACCTCCGTCCACAGAGACATGGGGCAGATAGGCGACGATCCAGATTTTCTCAGGGTTAAGGGGATCTACGCGAAGATGCTGGAAATAAGAACTGAAAGGTTGGGGATGAGTATATCCCTTATAGACCATAGTCCATGTACCGCCCCGGTCATCAGACCTGAACAGGCCTCCATCCTTGTGTTGGATAATGGCATAGACAATGTTGGGGCGGCTCGGCGCGACGGCCAGGCCTATCCGGCCGATGTCCCCATCCGGCAACCCGGTTCTCAGTTTTTCCCAAGTGTCTCCTCCGTCTAGAGAACGGTAGATGCCGCCCTGAGGCCCTCCGCCGATATAACCCCAGGGTTTGCGCTGCCTCTGAAATGCTGCCGCGTAAATGACGCGCCCGTTTTCCTCGAGATCGATATCGACTACTCCCGTATTGTCATTGATGAAGAGGCATTTCTCCCAGGTCTTCCCTCCATCTCGAGTCCGGAAGACTCCCCGTTCCGGATGCGGCCCCCAGAGATGCCCCAGAGCTGCCACGAAGACGGTATTGGGATTCTTGGGGTCGATCTTGATCTTGCCGATGTGGCGGGTTTCTTTGAGGCCCATATTGGCCCAGGTGTCCCCGCCGTCGAGCGATTTATAGACGCCATCTCCCCAGGATGAACTCTGCCTGTTGTTCGGCTCTCCGGTCCCCGCCCAAATAATTGAAGTGTCTGAAGGCGCGATGGCGATGTCGCCGATCGAAAGCGCGGTCCCCGTCGCATCAAGGACTGCCTTCCAGGTCACTCCGTGATCTTGGCTCCTGAAAATCCCCCCTGACGCTGCGGCCACGAAGATGACGCTTGAATTTTCTGGGGTGGTTTCGACATCGTCGATCCGGCCTCCAAAGGACGCTGGCCCTATATGGCGCCATTTGAGATTCTTAAATAGATCCGAGGAGATGGATTGTGGTTCGGCCGCGAAGCCAAAACCTATTGAGATAAGCACCGCCAATAAAACGAAAATTCTTAGGGAAGAAAGCCTTGAGCCGGGCATACGAACCTCCTCTTAAGAAATAAGTGGCTATTACTATATGACAAAAAATGAGGGCCTTTCAAGTAGGGAGATTTGCCCAAAATTGTCGATAGACCATTGTATCAATTCAGGGACACAATGCCTATTTACCCGATTTCCGAGCAAGCCCTTAGATCTGGGCCGGCCCATGAGACGTCATCGACTACTTGGGTTTTCCCAGCCAGAGCCGCAGGCTGAGTCCCCCTTCCACGCCGGGCCTCATCGCCTCTTTCCAGGGAGACGCGGTCCGATCCATGATGTTGGCCCGTTTCTTGAGGCTATTCTCCTGCTATGGCGGGAGTCTATCGTCCTCGACATCCGGAGCGGACGGTCCTTTACCGAGTGCTGTCGCATCATTTCGACAGGTTTGTCGCGGAGCATAAGGGCCTTGTGGTG
>CAZSMW010000052.1:0-6989 GCA_964607985.1 uncultured Eubacteriales bacterium | reverse complement strand
CGAAGCCAATCCGGAGCGGGTCAAGCAGCAGTTGTCCAAGGAAGGCCTCCTGGTGGAGGATTGGGGTGGCAAGATCGTCAGCGTCCAGATCTCCGCCAAGGATAAAAAGAACATCGACGACCTGCTGGAAATGGTCCTGCTCCTGGCCGAGGTCACGGAGATCAAGGCCAACCCCAAAGGCCCGGCCCAGGGCGTCGTTCTTGAGGCCCGGTTGGACGCTCAAAAGGGGCCCCTCGCGACCGTGATCATCCAGCAGGGGACGCTCGGCCACGCCCAAGCCTTCATTTCGGGGACCGCGACCGGAAAGGTCCGGGCTCTGTTCGACGACGCCGGGAAGCCTATCAAAAGCGCCGGGCCTTCCGTGCCCGTCGAAGTCCTCGGCTTCTCCGAAGTACCCTCGGCCGGGAATCACTTCCAGGTTGTGGACGACACGGAGACGGCCAGACTGATCGCCCAATACCGCCTGTCCAAGATCAAGAAAGAGGAGCCGGTCCGGCCCGAGCACGTCACCCTGGACGACCTCTTCAAGAAGATCGAGGAAGGCCAGCTCAAGGAGTTGTCGATCGTCCTCAAGGCCGACGTCCAGGGCAGTGTCGAGGTCCTTGTGGAAGTCCTTCCAACGCTGAGCACGGAAAAAGTTAAGATCAACATCATCCACGCCGCGACGGGGGCCATCACTGAGGCCGATGTCCTTCTGGCCTCCGCCTCCGACGGCATTGTCATCGGATATAACCTCAAACCCAACCCCAAGGTCGTGGACCTGGCCAAGAAAGAGGATGTCGAGATCCGGACCTACAGGATCATCTACGAGCTTACCGAGGACGTTAAAAAGGCGCTCATCGGCATGCTCGAACCGGTCATCAAGGAGACCTTCCAGGGCCGGGCCGAGGTCCGCAGAATCTTCCAGATCCCCAAGATCGGCGTCATCGCGGGATGTTACGTCACGGACGGGAAGCTCACGCGTAGCTCGGAGATCCGCGTCCTGAGGAACAAAAAAATCGTCCACCAGGGACGCCTCTCTTCGCTGAAGCATGTCAAGGAGAACGTCACCGAGATCAAGAAGGACTACGAATGCGGCATCGGACTGGAAAAGTTCCACGATGTCCAGCCGGGTGACATTATCGAAGCTTACATCAAGGAAAAGGTCAAAGCCGAGTAGGCCGAGCGTTCGCGGGAAGACCATGGTCGTGGGCGTCCTTTCTCTGGAGGTCTTATTCCCGTATTCCCGTTCCCTCAAGGACAAGAGGCATCACCTCAAGAGTTTTAAGGACCGCGTCCGGAACCGCCACAACGTCTCCGTTGCGGAGATTGATTTCCAGGACAAGTGGCAGCGGGCCAGGATCGCCGTCGCGGCGGTCAACAGTCGGCCCCACGACGTTGAGGACCTCCTGAACAGGATCCTCAACGAGGCCGAGCAATCCCTGGGAGGAACGATCGTGGACCACCGGATCGATTATTTCTGAGCCGCGCGGCGCGGCCCGGGAAGGAGCGCAGCGACATGACGGAAAAGCGACGCGGCAAACGGGTCGGAAGCCTGATCCATGAGGAACTCAGCCGTTTCCTTATCGAGGACGTCCAGGGCCAGGTGCCGGGGCTCATCACCGTCACCCGTGTAGAAATGACCGATGACCTGCTGACGGCCCATATCTTTCTGAGCGTCTTCGGCGGGAGCGGCCGGGAGACCCTCCTCGCCCTGCTCGAAAAGAGGAAAGGGTACATCCGAAGAATCCTTGCCTCCCGGATCAATTTAAAGTATAATCCCGAGCTATTTTTCTCCCTGGACCAGGCTCCGGAGGAGGAGGAAAAGCTGGACCGGTTGTTCGAATTGGCGAAGAAACATGAATCCTGATCCCATCGATCTGATCTGCCGGAAAATCCGTGAAAGCCGGAGGATTGCCATCACATCCCACCTCAGGCCCGACGGCGACTCCGTCTGCACGAGCCTCGCTCTGGCCATCATGGGAGAGCAGCTTGGCAAGACGATGTCCATCGTGAATAAGGACAACACGCCCTTTCCGTTCAGTCACTTTCCCGAAGTCGACCGCATCCGCATCGGGCAGATCGACCCCGCGGAATCCGACATGGTCATCCTCCTCGAATGCGCCGACGTTTCCAGGTCCGGCCAGGAGAACCTGGGGGACTGCTACAAAATCAACATCGACCACCACGTTTCCAACTTTGCCTTCGCGGACATCAATTGGATCAATCCCCGGGCCTCCGCCGTCGGCGAGATGATCTTTGAATTGGGGGAACGCCTTGGCGCCCCCATTCCCCCGCCGGCCGCCGAATTTCTTTACTGCGCGATCGTCTCCGACACGGGTTCGTTCCAATTCTCGAACACGACGGCCAAGGCTTTCGAGACCTGCACCAAGTTGGCGATCCTGGGGGCCAGCCCGATCAAGGTCTCGGAGATGCTCTACAGCAATAATCCCCCTGAGAAGATCAAGCTTCTAGGGCAGGTCCTCTCCACTTTGCGGATGAACGGGTCGGGGACGATCGCGGCCATCACCATGTTCAAGAAGAACTTGTCGGACCTCAAACTCAAGGAGATCGACACCGAAGACATAACCACCCTGGCCCGGTCCATCAAGGGAGTCGAGATGGTCCTGTTCTTCAAGGAGATGGAAAAGGACACCTTCCGGGTCAGCCTCCGCTCCAAGGGAGGGGCCAACGCCGCCCTAGTGGCCGAGCACTTCGGCGGCGGGGGACACATTCATGCCTCGGGGTTCACGGCTTACGGCCCATACGAGAAATTGATCGTGGAGATCCCGGAAACCGTGGAGCGGCTGTTGACAACGGCCCCTCCTGAATCTCCGGCTTCCTGATCCCTCTTCCTGAAAGGTGGCGCCTTGGACGGTCTGATCGTCATAGACAAACCTCCCGGCCTCACCTCGCATGACGTCGTTTTTTGGGTCCGGAAGCTTATCAAGGACGAAAAAACGGGCCATTGCGGCACATTGGACCCCGATGCCACCGGGGTGCTCCTCGTCACGGTCGGCAAGGCGACGCGGCTCTTCCCCTTTCTTTCCGGACATGAGAAGACCTACCGGGGGACCATCCGTTTCGGATTTTCCACGGACACATATGACGCGTCCGGCCGGCCCACGTCTCCCGAGAATCCGGTCTGTCCCGAAGAGAACGAGATCCGTGGAGCCATGCGAAAGCTCGAGGGAAAGATCTTCCAGACGCCTCCCTCCTTCTCCGCGAAGAAGTTGGGAGGTCAGCCCTCGTACAAGCTCGCCCGCGCCGAAAAGGATGTGATCTTGAAGGCCCAAGAGGTCACCGTCCGCCGTTTTGAGCTCGATGCCTTCCGGCCGCCCTTGACGGATTTCACGGCGGAATGCTCGTCCGGCACTTATGTGCGCGCCCTGGCCCATGATTTGGGCAGGCTCCTGGGATGCGGAGCCCACCTGGCCGGTCTCAGGAGGACGGTCAGCGGCGATTTCGGGCTTGCCGACGCCCACTCCCTTGACGAAGTCCGATCAAGGGCCGAAGCCGGGGATTTGAAAAGACTTGTCGTCCCCATCGAAGATCTCCTCCCCCGGTTGCAGGCGATCATGTTGGAGACCGAAGGCGAAGAGCGAGCGCGCCACGGCAACCGGATCCTCCCCAACCACGTCCTGGCCCTCCCGGACGGATGGCCGCATGCCTCTCCCGGGCAGGACTCCGTCTTCCGGCTTATCGCCCGAGACGGACGGCTCCTGGCTTTGGCCAGGCCTTCTCAGGATAGGGAGGGGCTCTCCCCTTTTCTCGTCCTCAGCGACTGAAATTCGTTCCCGGATACTTTTCCCTCCAAAAAACGGGCCCTGGCATAAAATCTTGTTAATATAATTGACACTCCGTTCTTGAATTTTCGGGCCGGGTACTGTATGTTATTGAGGACATGAGGCTGAACAAGAACCAAATCGAACACCTTGCTTTCGTGATCCTGAACAGTCTGGCCAAGGAACGCAAGATCATCGCCGAGGACCGCACGCGCCTCCTTGAAGAGATCACCAACCTGATCTTGGACGATTTTCAGAAGGAGGACAAGCTGGACCAGGAGGTCAGGGAGATCCTGGGCAAGCATATGGAAAAAATCCGCCGGGAGAATATCGAGTACCAGACCATGTTCAGAATGATCAAGTCGAAGCTGGCCAGGGAAAGGAACATCGTCCTGTGAGCAACAAGCTATCCCGGGAAAAGATCAACTTTCTCTCCCGCCAGATCCTCGCCGCTCTCAACAAGAACGAGCAAGTGGAGTTTCTCGACGATCCCAACGAGATCCGCCTCATTATCGTGAAGTCCATCGAAGAAGAGATGAACCTCTACGAAGCCCTTGACAAGAAGGCCATTGATAAGATCCACTCCCAAAAGAAGGCCATCGAGGAAGGCAGCCGGGAGTGGGAGATCCTCTACCGGAAATACTACAACGACGAGCTCACCAAACTCGGAAAACTCTCCTCATAAACCGGGCTCTTCTTACTCCTGAGTCCCGGTCGTCGAAATCCAAGAAAAACTTCGCGAAAAATCGAGGATACATCCGGCAGATTCACGTCTCAATATAAAAGGCCGGAGGGTTAACTCTCCGGCCTTAGAACACCATCCTGAATCCGAGGGCGAACTTGTGGTGCTTGTCGAACGAGCGGTTGCTGCCGAGCGGGCTCCTGAATTCAAAGAAGATCGAGCCCACGCTGGTCCAGTTGTTGAACACGTCGACCCCGATGTTCCCGACCACGTCCAACCCGGACTTCCGGGTGTTCTGTTCCTTCGAGCTGTAGCCGAGGCCGCCGCCGACGAACACCGGTCCCGCGTGAACATTGACCAGGGCGTTGGCCAGGAACATGAATTTCCATGGATCTCCCTGGGCCGGGATGGCGCCGCCGGCCGATGCCACGAAGCTTAACTTGTTGGGCGTGAGCCAGTAGAAGAGGCCTCCCCTGACGAAGCCGTAAACGGTGCTGGTCCCTCGCGCGACCAGCGGACCGGCCTCGATCAACCAGAGGAACTTTTTCTGGGTCACTTCAAAGGACAAGCGGCAGGGGTCAGAGGCGGAGGAAACAGCCCCGGCGTTGTCGAAGACCGTCGCCGTGATCGTGTAAACGCCGGCCTTCCAAAAGGTCTTCTCCCACAGCAGGGGCTTGTCGGTCTTGGTGAAGGTGTCGACGACCTGGCCAGCCGGGTCGGTGATCTCGAAAACGGCCTTGACAATCTCGCCGTCCGGGTCCGTGGAACCGGACGCGTCGAAGACGATCGGCCGCCCGACGTAATCCTCGCAAGGCAGACAGGAGGTCCAGAGTTTGCAGACGGGCGGGGAGTTAATGTACGTCTTGGCTTGGAGTGCGTTCGGGAGAACGATATCCTTCAGATCGAGGGTCTTGGCTTTGAAAGTATACTCGCCCGGTTTGTCCAACTTGATCTGCCACTTAGGGGATTCCGGGGTCAGCTTCTGGGAGGCCACCGTCTCCCCCTTTGCGTTCAGGACATCGACGATCATGCCCTCGACATTCTTGGATCCACTCATATCGATGGTGATGGGATCGTTGAGGTTGGCCCTTTCCGGCGTGATCGCCAGGCTGTAGACCGGAAGCGGCGGGGGAACGTCCTCGATGTTCTTGAGGCCGATGTTGCCGCACGCTTTGGGGATGATAAAGTGGTAGAGCTTGTAATCCTTCGTGACGTCGACGGCGAAAACCTCGATCGAGGCTTTGCCGGCCCACTCGATCTCCTTGGCCACCTTGACCTTGCCCTGATTCCTGAAGAGCATCCACATGACGCGGTCGCCCACCGCCCAGGTGGTGTCCGTGAAGGTGGCCCCCTTCAGCTGGTCCAGGAAGGGAAGATAGAGGTCACCATAGCCGGCCATGTCGAAACCCAGCTTGATGTCGGCAGCGTAGCGGTCCACGATGGTCTTCATGGCCTCCTGGGTCGCGATCTTGCCCTTGACCCGGGCAAACGGGTAATGCGCGATGCTCTTGAGCTTCGTGATTTCGGCATAGGTGTTGACCGTCAGGGCGATCAGGCCGAAGATGAGCAGAATAAGGAAAAGTTTCTTGTTTTTCATCGGTTCCTCCTCTCTGGAAAAAGCCCCTTAGTCTAGGGCCATCATATTATTTATTAAATAGATATTCGCCCTCTTTGTCAAGAAAAATAATATCTTCAGGAGCCTAAAAAAGCCGGAACGATGGAATGGATCAACTCCGTGTCCCGGGGAACGGAGCGTAGGGCCCGCTCGATCATCTCCGCGCCTTTGTAAGCGCGTTCGAATTCCGCCTCTAGGAGGTCCCGGCCGTCCTCCATGCCGATCTCAGGGTGGGCCTGGATCCCCCACGCGGGCTTTTCTCCGTATTGAAAAGCCTGGATTCGACAGCGAGAGGTTTCGGCAAGGACATTGAACAGCCCGCCCGGGTCGATCACCTCGTCAAAATGGAGGGTGAAGGCGTAGGCCGTCCCGGCCGCCCCCAGGAGAGGCGTATCCTCGAGGATCCGGAGAGGGAGCCAGCCGATCTCAGGCTCTTCACACCTTCGGACATAGGCCGGACCGCCGATGGCCAAGGCAAGGAGCTGATGACCGTAGCAGCTCCCAAGGATGGGGACCCCCATGGCCAAAGCAACGCGAACCAGGTCGACTTCCGCGTTGACCCAGCTTTCACGCTTGAGGATCGAGGCCTCGGATCCTGTCAAAATGAGATGCGTGTATCCGTCAGTAAGCCTTGGGAATCGGCCTTCCGAAGCCCTGAACGCGGTCCACCGCTCGGTCAGCCAGCGGCTCCAATGGAGGACCGGCTTGTAAACATCCGGGTCAATGGAATTGTCCAGGACGGCCACCTTTATCATTTCGGCAAACCTCTTAGCGGAGATTATAGCTCTCGCCCGGAAAAAGGCAACTTTGACATAGAATTGCCGATAGGATTCTTTCTTCTCAAGCGATGGATACCCGGAATTCAAAGGACACGACACCAGTTCAAGACAATGGGTTCATGTCCCGGAATTCCGGTTCATGTCCTTTC
>CAZSMW010000051.1:0-1787 GCA_964607985.1 uncultured Eubacteriales bacterium | reverse complement strand
CAGGTTCAAAGACCGGGACCCGAAATTCGCGGCCGAGGTCCTGAACGCGCTCTTTGATGCCTACATCGGCATGAACGTCGAAAAGAAGTTCCAGGCGGCTGAGCAAGCGACCGAGTTCCTGACCGGCCAGATTGCGACCATCCGGGACGAGATCGAAAGGGACCAGAGGAAGCTCCAGGAATATGGAGCCGAGAAGAACATCATTGCCCTGAGCAACACGGAGACAACCGTCGTCGAAAAGCTTGGCGAACTGAGCAAGGCCATGACCGCGGCCCAGATCGACAAGATCCAAAAGGAAACCTACTATAACGAGATCCGGATCGCCTCCCCGGATTATATCCCCGAGGCCATAAATAACCCCCTGATCCAGCGGCTGAGAGAGGACTACGTCCGGATGAGCCGCGAATATGCGAAAAAGCAGGAGACCTTCCTGCCCGATTTCCCGGAGATGAAGCGGCTCAAGACAGAGCTCGAGGCGGCAAAGATCGCTCTCGAGAACGAGACCGGCGGGCTGATCAAGGGAGCCTACAGCGAATACCAGGCGGCCCTCAGGAAATACCGTGCCCTGGAAGCGGTCTTCAACCGACAGAAGCAGGACGCCATCCAGCTTAATAGCAACGCCATCCTCTACAACAGCCTCAAGGTCGAGGTCGCGGATAAGAAGAACCTGCTTGAGTCCTTGATGCGGCGACAGAGCGAGACGGGCGTTTCGGCGCGGCTCAAGGACCCGATGACGTCGAACATTTGGATCGTGGACCGGGCCGAGCCGCCGGCCTACCCGTCGAGCCCGAAGAAGAAATTCAACTTGCTCCTGGCGCTGATGATAGGCCTTTTCGGCGGGCTTGGGCTGGCCTTCCTCTTCGAACGTCTCGATAGCTCGATCAAGAGCTTTGAGGACGTCGAGAAGTTCGTGAAGCTACCGTCGCTGGGCATGGTGCCGTCCTTCAGCCCGGACGAGGCGGGACATGGCCACCCCTACGGGAAACATCGGGAAAAGAAGAAGGGGAAAAAGGGGGAGGAGGCGGGGACGGGGGGGACAGGGGCGGAGGGGGCGGAGGGCGCCGGCGGGGACGACAAGCCCCGCTCCATCGAGTTGGTGACGCATTTCGCGCCCAAGTCCACGTACTCCGAGAACTACCGGTCCATCCGGACCACTCTGCTCCTATCCATGCCGGATTCGAAGCTGAAGGCCATCGTTGTGACGAGCGCCCTGCCCCGAGAGGGCAAGACCGCCACGACATCGAACCTCGGCGTGGCCCTGGCCCAGGCGGGAAAGAACGTGGTCATCGTGGACGCCGACCTGAGGAAGCCCCGCCAGCACCGCATCTTCAAGCTCAAGGGGCGGAACGGCCTCGTGAACTACCTGGCGGCCGGGGTGGCGCTCAAGGACGTGATCCAGGCGACGGACATCCCGAAGCTGTACGTCGTCGCCGCCGGGCCCGTGCCGCCCAACCCCGTCGAGCTCCTGGGGTCGGAGAAGATGGCCGTTATGCTTGACGAACTGAAGAAGGTTTTCGACTTCGTCCTCATCGACACGCCCCCGGCCCTCGCCGTGAGCGACGCGGTCGTCATGGGCCCGCACCTCGACGGCGCCATCCTAGTCGTCCGTGGCGGGCAGACCTCGCGGGACGCCCTCCGGAGCGCCCGGGAGATGCTCGACAGGCACAAGATTAGGACCGTGGGCGTCATCATCAACGACGTCCGGGTCCGCGACTACGACTATTATTATATGGGCCGGTACTACAAGTACTACGGCCGGCCGGAAGCCTGAGGAGGTGCGCCGTGTA
>CAZSMW010000050.1:0-7242 GCA_964607985.1 uncultured Eubacteriales bacterium | reverse complement strand
GTCGGCCGGAGCGATGACGTGGCCCCAAGGCTCATCCCTTTCGTTCCCGGCCGCGTTGACCACAACGACCCCCAAACTCACCGCCCTGTCGGCGGCCCGGGTGGTCACGGCCGTCCTCCCGTCCATGTCTGCGAAAGTGTAACAGTCCGTGTAGCCGAGAGAGGAAGAGACAACCTCGGCGCCGAGGGATCCCGCCCACTCGATCCCCGCGACCCAGTAGTCCTCCTCGATGGGGCGCTCGAAACTTACAGTCTCCGTCTTGGCCAGGAGAAAGTCGGCGCCGTAGGCCGGGCCGAACAACTGCCCCGGCCTGAAACCGCCGAGGACGGACCACGTGCCCGTGCCGTGGGCGTCCGAATAGTCGTTCGGATCGGAGAGGTCCTGCTGGACATCGCCGTCGCCGTTCACGAAGTCCCACTCGGCCAACAGCTTGGCGTTCCGGAAAGCTTGGTGGCTTTTCCGGAACCCGGTGTCCAGCATGCCGACGATGACGCCGAGGCCGCTGTAGCCAAGGTCATGGAGCGGGAGGACGCCGATCTGTTCGAGTTGGGCTTGAGAGGGGCCGTAATCGGTGCGGGGGTCTTGGACGGAAGTCCGGGCCCGGGACGATGTCGCTGCGGATAGCGGCAAAGGTTCATCCCGTTCGAAGGACGCGACGAGATCGATAGAGCGGATGAAAGAATTTCGTTCCAGGGCCTTGAGCTCGCGGCCGGTGGCCTCGACACTTGCCGCGTTGAGCCATCGGGAGACCGCGCGGACCTTCGTGACCTGACCTCCCACCTTCTCCAAGTAGGTAGGGGACAGGGCAAGATCGGCTTCGTCCACAAGATAGGCTTGATCGCGGACCTTCCCCCTCCTCCAGGCGCACCGCGCGTTGAGGTCCCGGCTCGCCAAAGCTAACGCCTCATCTCTTTCGGATGGCGAGGCTAAGCCCTTGTCCTTGAAAAAAATCCAGAGTCTGGCGCTTACGGCATCTCCGGTGGAAGCGAAAAAAGCCCTGACCTCGGGGCTGACCACGGACTGGCGGAAGGCGGACGGGGCGATTATCGCCGGCAGGGAGATGGCCAGGAGGACCGTAAACCGGAGCCTGGTTTCAGCCCTCTTCGGAGAACACCCTGGCTTCGAAGACCTCAATTAGGGCTCCTTTCTTCCATGCGTCCCCTGGAAGGCCTGCCTTGAGACAGCCGTGGCGGAGGAACGTCTCCCGGTCCCAGCCGTATTCGAGAGGGACCTGGGGGAGAAGGAGGCCTCGGTGGACGCCCTTGGAGACGATGATCCCGTGCCGGCCGACCTCCACGTCATCGGCGTCCCGGACCCGCCTGGGCAGGGAGAGGACCGAGATCTCGATCCTTGCCCGGTCGAGCTCCTCGGGGGTTAAGGGAGCGAATCTGTAGTCCTGACTGGCCGCGGCAACAGCCATCTCGACGATGGTTTCGTCGAGGGGCTTGACCGGAAGGGGATAACCGACGCACCCCCGGAGTTCGCCGTCCATCTTGAGGGTCACGAAGGCCCCCCGCCTTTCCTTCATCACGGGATCCTCATGTCCGGGCTTGAGGGCCCCTCCTGCCCCGAAATGGTTTTCTATGGCCCGGCGGGCCAGCTTGAGAAGGGTGCTTTCCTGTTCACGGGTCAGCTCGGCGCCCATGCTTTCCTCCCTTCCGGAGAAGATGCCAGTGGGACGGGCGAAAGCGTGAACCTGCCGTCATGTTCAACGCTGAAGGCCTTTAAGATCGGCGCCCTCCGGCCGCCCGGCCGGACTTCCAGGACGATTTTTCCATACGCGAAAGGCTGAAGAATACGTTTCTTCGCTGATTGTTCGCCCCCAAAAAAGAAAAACCCCACCGTCCGCTCATCATAGATGGTATCGAGGAGATGGAACTGCTCGACGGTGAACGTGTGATCCTTACCCGCCGGGATGACGGCCTCCACATAGACGCGCGGACCCCGTCTGTGTCCGATGAGATAACCGCATTGCCCGGATCCGGATAAGAGAGACAAGGCCTTGAGGGATCGTTCGGCATCGTCCGTCAGGAAGACATCCACGATGCCATTATAACAGCTCGCCCGGCGTCTATCCAGATTCTTTCCTAGCCCAGACCATGATGCTGTAGCCTTTGAGGAAGAAGAGGAAGAGGTCAAGGCGTGAGATGAGCCGGACCAGGGGATAGATGACGGCATAGACGCGCAGTTTCCCGGCCTGGGCCTTGTATTCTGCGCCGGTGGACGGCTTGATGCGCCCGTCCCGCAAAGCCCCTCCCTGGGCCTTCCCCGAGGACAGCTTGATGTAGGCAAAGTTCAGAAGAAGCTCGATGAGCTCGGAGACGAACTTGGAATAGGTCTTGGTCCTGACGACTTCGAACCCCGCCTTCCGGAGCTTGCCGCAAAGGTCCTTCCGGCTATAACCTTCCCGCTTGTGGCCATAGAACTCGAGCTTCATGCCGAGGGCGGACCTCAGCCTGTGGAGGAGGAAGAATCGCCCCGTGTGCGGAGTGACCACGACGAGCTCTCCACCGTCCTTGAGGACCCGATGGATCTCTGCCAAGCACTCGTCGTCGTTGTCGATATGCTCGAGGTAGTCCAGGCAGGTCGCGAGATCGAAAACTCGGGAGCGGAACGGGAGAATGCCGGCTGGCATTTGAACGAGGCCTTTACCGAGAAGCTCCCGGGAGGAGAGCAGGTTGGCCATGTCTTGGTCCGTGCTCGTCCAAAGGCCGCCCTTCCGGCGGAGGAACCAGCTCAAAGTCCCTTGGGCGCAGCCTATGTCCAGGGCCGAGCGGTCGGGATCGTAATTCAGACTCTTGTCCAGGAGGCGGAGCTTGTCCTTCTTCTTGATGGACCGTTTGGCGATCCGGATCTGCCAGGGAACATTCTCCATGGGGATCATTATATTTTCCGGCGACGAAAATGACAAGACCAGGGCTCGTATTGACTATTCCGTTCGATTGGAATTAAGATGGTCTATAGGGAGAAGCGATGAAATACGAACTCGTCATCGTCGGCACTTTGGAGACGAACTGCTACCTGGTCTATGACGAGGGAACGCTCGAATGTGCCGTCATCGACCCCGGCGCCGAACCGGAAAAGATCTTTCCGGTCATCGCGGAATTCGGGCTCAAGCCGGTCGTGATCCTCAATACGCACGGGCACGTCGACCATGTCGGGGCCAACCTCGACATGAAGGAAAGGTTCAGCGTCCCCCTCTGCATCCATTCCCTGGACACGCCGCTCCTCGAGGCCATGAAGGGCTCCGAGCTGAGCCTTTATCTGGGGGCGAAGGACTCCCCCCAGCCGGACAAGTTCCTGAAGGACCGCGAGATCATCACCATCGGCAAGGTTTCGCTCAAGGTCATCCACACCCCCGGACACTCGCCGGGGAGCGTCGGGTTTTACGGCCACGGGGTCCTCTTCTCGGGGGATACCCTCTTCTGCGGCGGAGTGGGACGGACAGACTTGGCCGGGGGCTCGCGAAAAGAACTCGAGAAGTCCATCCGGTCTAGGATCCATACCCTTCCCGCGGAGACGGTCGTCCTCCCCGGTCACGGTCCCATGACCACCGTGGGCGAGGAGATCGTCTCGAACCCCGATCTCACATGAAGGACCTTCGGTCCCCGGCCGAGGACGCCTTACGTTCCTTTATCGATTTTCTATCCGTCGAAAAAGGCCTGTCCCGGAACACCCTCCTTTCCTACGAGCGCGACCTCGCCAAGCTCCTCCTCTTCTTCCGGAAGGAGAAGCTGACCTGGACGAAGGCGGGGGAGACGGACCTCGTGCGATTCATCCACGAGCAGAGCCGGGCCGGTTTGTCGGCCCGGTCACTGGCCAGACTCGTTTCGTCGATGAGGTCCTTCTACCGGTACCTTGTCCTGGATGGGATGGTCGACAGGGACCCGGCGGCCGGGCTTTCTTCGCCCTCCGTCTGGTTCTCCCTGCCCAAGTTCCTGAACATGAAAGAGGTCGAAGCCCTGCTGGCCGCGCCGGACGACGGGGACCCCCGGGGGGTCCGGGACAAGGCCATGCTCGAGGTCCTTTACGGCTCTGGGCTCCGGGTGTCCGAACTCATCGCCCTGAGGCCCAAGGACGTCAACCTGGATGAGGGGTTCCTCCTCTGCCGGGGAAAGGGGGGAAAGGAAAGGATCGTCCCTTTGGGCCGATCGGCTTGCCGAGCTGTCCGGAAGTACGTGGATGAGGCCCGTCTCCTTTTTGAGAAGGCCGTTTCCGAGTTTCTGTTCCTCACCCGCCGTGGCGGCCCGTTCACGCGGCAGGGGTTTTGGAAACTCCTGAAGGGGCACGCCCGGGCGGCGGGGATCATGTCCAAGATCAGCCCGCACGTCCTGAGGCACTCCTTCGCGACGCACCTCCTCGAGCGCGGGGCCGACCTCCGGTCCGTCCAGCTGATGCTCGGGCACAGCCAGATCACGACGACCCAGATCTACACCCACGTCAGCCGCGAAAGATTGCGCCGGATTTACGACCAATTCCATCCGCGGGCGTAATTATTTCTCTTACCAGCCGGTCAGCAATGTCTTCCGTTATTCACGCTGCCATGGCGGCGTGCTGACAGCCACTTGACTTCGAAGGCCGACGGGAATAAAAGCGTGTTGTATACGAGCATATCGGAGCCGGCTCGTAAGACTTGGAGTTTCTTGACGGTGCCGCATAAGGTTAGGAGAATGTCCTCATGAAAGGGATAGGTCAGCACAGAATCTTCTTAGGCGTTTGGACCGTTCTGTCCATTTGTGGTTCCCTCTTGCTTTCTTCTCCAAGGGTCCGGGGATATACCGGCGGGCCCAGCGCCATTTATTTATCTGACGTCCACGCGGCCCCAGTTCAGGAGAACGGAATGAAACTAACCATCCTTGTGGACAATTACACGCTCATCGACCGGTACTTTTTGGCGGAACCGGGGATCTCGCTCTATATTGAAGAAGGCGGGAAGCGGATCTTATTCGATGTCGGCTACTCCGATGTCTTCATTCGAAACGCCCAAAAAATGAAGATCGACCTGAGGATGTTGGACTATGTCGTCCTGTCACACGGTCATCTCGATCACACTTGGGGCTTAGATCCCCTGGTCCGGCTCTACGCCGAAGCGGATCTCGAACATCTGGCCCATCAGCGTCCGACCATCCTCGCTCATCCTCTCGCTTTCACGGCAAAGAAATCCGGCCGGGGGGAAGAGATTGGTTCCATGATTTCCCAAGACAGCTTATCACGCCATTTTCCCGTCAACCTAAGCGTTGCCCCTGTCTGGCTGACGGAGAACCTGCTTTATCTCGGCGCGATTGAAAGAAAAACCGGGTTCGAGGGGAAGGGACGCGTCGGGACCGTTGTGAAACCCGATGGCGAGGAGCCCGATTATGTCCAAGATGATACCGCTCTTGTTTACAAGTCTCATCGAGGCTTGGTCATCATCACGGGCTGTTCGCATTCGGGCATATGCAATATCGTCGAACAGGCTAAAAAGCTCTGCCGGGAGGAGAAGGTCATTGATATCGTCGGCGGGCTTCATCTGCTCAATCCTTCGGACGAACAATTGCGGGGGACGTTGGAATATCTCGGAAAGCTGGGCCCGGATTCCATGCACGCGTGCCATTGCACGGATTTGCGTTCAAAAATCGCCTTGTCGAAGGTCGTAAACATCAAAGAGGTCGGAGTCGGGCTAATCCTCGAATATGACTAACAAAAGGATCATGATGGCGAAGCGCATAACCCGAAGTGGCCGCCCGTCGGCGACGAAAAGCGGCGGGATCTCGATCGTCATCGCGGCCGATTGGGCGCCGATCAGGGCTCTGGAGCCCGTGGTCAGGTCGGCCCCCGATTCCGTCTACGGAGACATGCTGCCTGTCCTCCGCGGCGCCGACCTGAGGATCGTCAACTGCGAATGCGCGCTAACGGCGGCTCGGAAGCCCGTCTGGAAAAGCGGCGCGGTCTTCAAGGGCCTGCCCGCCCATGTCGCCGGCTTGACCAGGGTTCCGTTCGAGATCGCCTGCCTAGCCAACAACCATGTTTTCGACTACGGGGCCCGGGGTTTCCGGGATACGCTGGATATCCTCCGTCGGAACGGGATTCGAACGGTCGGGGCGGGCCTCAGTCTTAAAGAGGCCGTGTCGCCGCTGACCGTCCTCGTGAAGGGGACGAGGATCACGATCTTGAACTTCAGCGAAGGGGAGGACCTGACGGCCTCCCGGGGCGGGCCCGGTGTGTGCGGATGGGAGATCGACCGGCTTCTTGCCCTCGTCCGGAAATTTAAAAAGCGGGGCGACTTCGTCATCGCGGTGGGGCACGCCGGCATCGAATACGTTCCCTTTCCTCCTCCTTATGTCATCGAAACCTACCGGGTCCTGGCCGAGGCCGGAGCGGATTGCGTCATCGGCCACCACCCCCACGTCCCGCAGGGCCTGGAAGTCCGGGGGGGACGGTTGATTGCCTACAGCCTGGGCAACTTCGTTTTTTACCAGCCGCCCGAGCTGTATTATCGAAGAACCGGATTCTGCCTCCTGATCCATGTCCGAGGGAATCGCCTGTCCTCCTACGAATTACACCCTTACAGGATCACGGAACAGGGGCTCCGGAAGCTCGGCCGTCGCGAGGAGATCAGGCTCCTCTATAAGATCAGCCGGATTTCAGAACCCCTGAGATCCGCTTCAGGGATAGCCGCAGCCTGGCAGGCTACCCTCGCCTACTACGGGCGTGGCGGTTTCAAGAAAGAAGTCCTCGGCATCCTGGAGAAGATGGAATCCGAACCCAGGAAAGGAGCGGCGATGTTCCGAAACCGAATCACGACGCTCCAGCATTCCGAGTTGTGGCGGGACGCCCTGACCCGGTTCATGGCCGAAAAGGAAAGCCCCGTCCCGGCCGGGATGACCCGCCTCATCGAGGAGTGGTTCACGAAAACCACGCCCTCCGAATCCGCCTAGAGGCCGTAGCGATGGCGGGCGGATTCGACGATCGCGCCGATAAGCCGGCGGTAGTCCTCCTCTTCTCCCAGCGGCGACGCGTGGTAGAGCGTGTAGATCTGGGGGGCCCAGCTCTTGTGCGGCTTGAGCCCGGGGATGCCGTTGACTTCGATGATCCGGAGCCGACCGGCCGCGTCAACCTTGATGTCGATGCGGACGTGATCCAGACACCCCATGGCCTCGGCGGCCCTATCGGCCAACCGCCGCGCTTCCTCCGTCCTCTCTCCCGCCAGGCTGATCCTCGTTAACCCGACGCCCCGCAGGTCGCTCCGGAGGATCCGGTAAT
>CAZSMW010000049.1:0-4373 GCA_964607985.1 uncultured Eubacteriales bacterium | reverse complement strand
CAGCATATTATAATTTAAGTCAGGAAGTTGTCAACTCAGGTCTTGATGCGGAGGCGTCGCCGCCACAAACCGAAGCTTTAAGTGATCGATGAATGTGGGCGTTGGCGTACAGCCCATAGTACCGGATCATGCTCCGTCAGGAACCTGTCGAAATAATGGAAGAGTACCCCGTAGAGGACGGTCCTCTCCGGCTGCCAAGGGCGAGCCTTCGGCCCGCCACTCGCCCGCGTCCTTATCCACGGGCGAATGCGGCGGAAGCTGACCCCCAAGCACAGCTCGGGGCTCCCGCCGCCGTCGGGGAGGATAGACTCCCGCCATAGCAGGAGAAGAGCATCAAGAAACGGGCCAACATCATAGAGATGACCGTGCCTTCCTGGAAAGACGCGATGAGGCCCGCCTCGGACGCGAGAATCAATCCAGAAAATGTCAACCGGAGTTTACGCTCAGCGGAGAAAATGGGACCCTCTCTCCTTGAGATGAAGAGAGGGTCCCTTTCAAGTTGATCAGAATTCGAACTTTACGCCGACCTGAGCTCTCCTCGGATAGGGGATCCCGGAAACTTCTCCGTAAGTGGGCTTCCAGAAATCATACGAACGCCACCCGGTTACTGTGGCATCGTTGAGGAGGTTGAAGATATCAACCATGAAGCGGAGTTTGGCTGTTTTGTGGAGGGTGAAAGCCTTTTCGACTCTCAGGTTGAGGAGATGCTGTTCACCACGCCTCTCCGTCCCCTTGGGTTCAGCCTGAATCTTAACCACAAAGGGCTGATTCAGGCCGGGGATCCTGACAAATTTCATAGTCGGCCGGCCGCTCTGGTAGAGATAATTGAAACTCACGAGAATATCAAGCGGTAAGTTGTAGCCAACGGAGAGCTTGATGAGCCATCTCTTATCCAGGCTAAGAGGTCCTTTGACATTGATCAGCTGATTGGGGTCTTCACCGAAATTGCCGGTATACCAGGTCAGGGTCTGGCTCGCGCCGTTGCCTCCTCCAGACCGCGAGCTCATGTTCAAGCCGTCCGCTTTGGACCAGGTCACGGAGGCGTTCATCATCCACCTGTTGGCATATCTTTTATCGAGGTTTAAAATCAACCCTCTGTACTTTTGTTCCCAGCCCTTGGGGTTTGTCAGCCAGAACTCATTCGTATCCGGCCCGCTGACCTGGTTCCAGACGAGATAGGTTTGGCCGTTATCTGGAGAGACCCTTTCCACCTGCTCGTAAGTTGCACCCCGGTCTTCAAAGCCGAACATGTCTGCGCTATATTTGTAGATCCCTGTCAATCCAACTGATAGATTCGGCAGAATTTCTCTATCAATACCGATCGAGAACTGATCCGTGTACGGGTGCTTGCTTTTCGGGTCCATAGTAAAACCGGCCTCTGTGGGCACAGTATCAACAAGGTCCCAGTCTGCCCCATTCCACAAATAAACGTATTTCGTCGGCGCATTGACTCCGGGCCATTCCCAGTTGGCCATATAAGCATAGGCGTAATAGCGGCCATAGGACGCTTTGAACAAAGTCTTCTGGTCTGCTGTCAACTGATAGGCGATTCCGACTCTCGGAGCGAAAGAATTCCAGGTGATGATGCCGTCCTTGCCTTTGCCCATCACGCCTGTTTCTTTAAAGTTGGACATCAACGGAAGTGGCTGAATAAACCCGTTGTGGTGGTCAAAACGCAGCCCTAAGTTGACGGTCAGCCTCTGGCCGATCTTCCAAGAGTCGTCAACGAACCCGCCCACATTAACAACGGTCCCTCCGTAGCGGTTCGTATCCCATTCATAGAGATAATACGGCGCTCCATTATAGTCATAATAAAACTTGCCGCCGCCGTAACCGCCGATGGAGTCCATCGTACCCCGGTTAATCTGGACTCCGAGCTTAAACTCGTGGTCGCCTCCCAAAAAGTTCTCGGCGAAATGAGAGAATGTCGCATTGACCTGGTTGCGGGTCAGGGTGGCGATCCATGGCCAATTGGGGCCCCCGGAGCTCACCCCCGTCGCTCCATCATAATGACTGGGCACGGTGATGGATCCGCCGTAAACGGGTTGCATTTGGTAGTGGCTGTAGTAGCCGGCGTATTTGAGATCGAAGAAAGAGTTGTTGCTGACGAACCAGGTCCACGCCGCGTTCCAGACATGAAGGGGGTGGTCCTCACCCGTGATGGTCGAAGGCAGGTTATACGGGTCTGCAGCGCCATAGCCAATACCGTCCTGGTGATCATAGCTGAGGACGAGCTTGTGTTTCTTGGCGATCTGGCTTGAGATCTTGATAAGCTGTTCGCTGCTATCGTAATACCCCGGATAAGCCGGGTCGCCTTGAAACTCCGAGGACTTATCCATCGTTTTTTGGACGACTCCGAAAAACCAGATCCTGTCTTTAACGATCGGTCCGCCGAGCGTGAACGCGTAATCATACCATTTGACGCGGGTAAAGGAATTCCATCGCTCCGGGTCGGGGTTGTTATCGCCAGAGAGTTTTTTATACTGTCCGTAATAAGCGGCGGATCCGGAAAACCTATTCCCTCCGGATTTGGTGACAATGTTAACCACGGCACCCATAAAATTCCCGTATTCAGCCGGAGCCCCAATTCCCGTGACTTGGACCTCTTCGAACATATCGGGAATCGGCCCTGACCAGGCCGTCCCGATCTCCGGGCTGCTTAAGTCGACGCCGTCGACGTACATGCCATTATCCTCGGAGTTCGAACCGTAGGCCATGAACCGTGAAGAAGATCCGCCTCCGGCCGTAATGAATCCGGCAACCTGGTTGACGATGTCGAAATAAGTATCCCGGTTAAAGGGAAGCTTCTCGAGCGTTTCTTTGCTGTAGGATGCCGAAAGGCCCGATTCTGTGACATCGACAACAGGAGCCTCGGCGATGACCGTCACCTCCTCCGCCATCGTCTTCGGCTTCAAGGTTACATCCTGGGTGACCGTGCTCTCCATGGAGACTAAGATAGTATCATTCTCGACCGTTTGAAACCCATCGAGCTTGAACACAATTTTGTACTTTCCGGGAGGGAGGTTGGTATAACGATAACCTCCTCTTTCGTTTGTGGTTTGGGGGGAGACGCCGCCCATCAAGGCTGGGCTGGAGAGTTCAACCGCGACGCCGGGAAGCGGGTTCCCTTCTTCATCCGTGACGACGCCGGTGACCCTCCCAGTCAGGCGTTGAGCATAGGAGCCGACAACCAAGGCGAAGACAAGAAATACCAGAATCCCAATTTTCCCAAAAGTTCCCTTTAAGCTCATAAAACCTCCTTCGTAATATCAAGGATAAGTATTTCCTTTTTCCGCGACGCGACGAATTCCTGCTCCGACCGATAAATCTCCCAATTTGACCACATGGGCAATATACTTTCGGCCGATCGGCGATGTCAATGACAAAGAAAAATAAAATGCGTCAACGCAAAGTGAAAATGTCCGGTTCTCTCATGACCGCCTTCTCCTTCCGATGGACTTCGGAAAGATCGTAGGCGATCGTTCTAAGTGTTCACGATGTCCTTACGGAAACCTGACCCTCTCCCCATTCTTTGTAGGGCTTCACAAAAATAGCTCAAACAAGGTATCGAGGCAAGAAGGATTTTACGTATCGGATTTTGTCGGGAAAGCCCTCGCGATGAGCGGCCAGGGCCACAAGCAGCATGGTAATATGCGAGATCGTACAGTGATTCCGGGTGGCGGCCAGGCCGACGACCGTCCAGGATCCGGGCCGTTTTCACCAGACTGGCGTCTAGGTCGTTTCGACCATTCTCCCGATCTCTCCCGCCTGCGAAGGCGGAGATCCGAAAAAAAATACTCTTTGAAATTGACCTCGAAGCCGTATATATTGGTTTTTCAAATTCTTTCCCCATAGGAACGGGACTTGTCGGGAGGTATGATGCGTCGATTCGCACTCTGGAGTTTTGCCGTTCTTCTAGCCGTCCCGGCGTTCGCCGCGGATCAGCCGCCTGCCGCGTACTGGTCGTTCGACCTGGGAATGGGCTCCGACGAAATCCGCGGTTTTCAAAAGTTCGTCCCCGGAGCCGCTGGAAACGGACTGCGATTTGACGGGCAAACGACGACGGTGATCCGCGGCGCGTCGAAAGCGCCCCTTCTTCGGGACATGTTTTCCATCGAGGCTTGGGTTGCCATCCAGACCTATCCCTGGACGTGGTGCGCCGTCGTCAATCAGGAGAAAAACCGCAAAGCCGGCTATTTCTTCGGGATCGATCCCGAGGGGCGCTTCGGGCTGCAGGTGGCCGTAGACGACCTATGGCGGGAGAGCCGATCGACGGTCAAGCTCCCGCTCTACGCGTGGAACCATCTCGTCGGCGCCTTTGACGCGGCCTCCGGGATCAAGCTGTACCTGAACGGGGAGCTCGTCGGCGAAAC
>CAZSMW010000048.1:0-2928 GCA_964607985.1 uncultured Eubacteriales bacterium | reverse complement strand
CGGGGCGTATGGAACATCCTTCAATCCGCTCGCCTCAAGTTCACGCTTGCCATGAAGCGACATGGCAATCGGCATCCCGACATTCTTCGATACCTCTTTAAGCGATTCGCTTATCCATTCGGTATCGACCGGGATGGAAGCAACCCACTTGTCTTTCGGGTATTGTCGCTTCTCGTGGATCACCCAAATATCCCACATAGTGAAGATGTAATCGAAGTTCTCTTCCTCCAGCATCTGATTAACAAACACCGTATCGACGCCATCGAAGACCTCGAAGCCGTCGGCCTCATACCACTTATGATCGCCGTGCTTCGTACCGATACGGACGAAGTGCCCGAGATCGCGGATACGCCGCGCCAGTTCCTTCGTGCAGATGCCGTAGCCCGTCTTAGCCAACGGGGAAACGCTGTGCCACAGAATACGCATCCCTTCTCCCTTCCTGATAAAATGGACGGGGATCGTCGTGGACCCCCGTCCGAGTTCTTACTTGAATCCTATCCCGTCTTACGTTGTCTTACGTTAGGCCGGGAGGGTCGCCTGTTTATAGCGGCCTCTCATCTGGTGGATGATGATCGAACAGGGTGCCGGAACGCTCGCATTAGCGATGAGCTGGGCTCCGACGTACCGATACCCGGCCGTCAGGTCTTCGCCACGGACCTGCGCCTGCAAAAGATGGACATGAGTGGCGTGAGTCGCGGTGCTGACGGCGCTCGCCAGAGCGTGCGTCATGGAGACGGAGGCCGCCCCAGCCGTCGAGGTCGCCTGCCAAATCTTCAACGTCAGGGCGCTGCCTGAAATAACAGCTGCGGCAAGGGCCTCGAAAACTACGAGATCGTAGTTTGCCATGTCCACATATTCGACCGTTTCGAGAGTTCCGGCATCGATCGACGCATCAATAATGCCGTAACGCGATCTAATGTGGCTCGTGAAAGTATGAACGTTTCCCATTTGTTACTCCTAAAAATTGTTCTAGCTGGATGTAGTCAAGACGACGAAGGCCGACAACGTATCGGCTCCGAATCTCGGCGTGACGGGAGCATCCATTATAGGCTGTCCATCTACACGCAATACCACTCGCCAGAACGTCTCGTCTGTCAGGAAGCCGTAGCTCCCCGGGACTTCCCGAGACGCGGAAATCTCTAAACTCCGATTGCCGATTACGTAGTGATTCCAGTCGGCAAGAATAACGTCGCCCGTCGTGGCGGCTCCTGCGCACTTTTCCGTCAGGATGATGGGGCGGCCCAAGCAAATCATGTTGGATAGGTCCAGGATCGCGCCCGTATTGGAACCGGCGGTTGCATCCTGCGCCAGTCCGCCGATCACGTTAGGGTTCATCATCCAGACCGCCGTCGCCCAGCTTCCCGGCAAAAGCCGCTCCGCCATCTCCGCTAAGTCATTGATGACGGGAACGCCGAATCCGCCCGTGCGTGCGTGCGCGATCGTCGCCGGGGCATTCATGATACCGAGCGGTTGCCCGGCACCCGTACCCCAAACGAAAAAGTAGTCTTCCTCAAACGCCAGCGCCTGTCCGAATGAGACCTGCATGAAGTTCCCAAATTGAGGATAGTCGGCCATGAGTTCATCCGACGCAAATAAACTGCCGACAAGTTTATGCGCCGTTAGTTCGAGTTCCCCGAGGGTCGGCTTAGATACGACGTTCGCCTTATTGCCGCCCTCATATTTCCATATAAACGTGATTCCGCCGAAGTAGGAAGAGACCCGGGACGATTCCACGAGCCTCCGGATTTTCAGCGAATCGCTGGACATCTGAAGTACCTTGGCCCGGGGTCGGACGATGCTATTCTCAATGGCGACATTGTAAATCCCTGCCGCCCATTCCTCGGGGCAAAGAAAGCCCCCCTGAGCATCGTTTCCCTCGGCCATGTGCCCGGCCGTCTTCAGCCGGGAGTCCTGAATGCCCTCAACACAAGCCAGGCGGACACGCGACAAAAACTCTCCAAAACTCTTAAACCCGCCCTTTGTATCTTTTTCCATATTCAGCCCCTATCGTTAGCTTGTGGCTGCGGACAACTGCACGAACGGCGTCATGGTGTGTGCGCCGCGCCGTGAGGTGATGGTCGTCTGGGGCCAGCATTGCCCGGCGACCCGAATAACGAACCGCCATGCCGTCTCATCCGTGGTGAAGGCAACGTGCGTGGAAGCGTCGATGGTGATGGATTGACGGTCGCCGATGAGGTAGTACCGGAAGTCGGCGAACAGGATGTCGCCTGCGGTCCCAAGCGCCTGAAGCTTTTCGCTGATGATGACGGGCCGACCGAAGATCGTCCAAGTCGGGCCGACCTTTGCGTCTGGCTGCCAGATAAGAACCTTGCCGCTGGCGTCGGCCGCGTTGCCGCTGCCGAGTTCGATCAGCTCCGCGATGACCGTGGGATGAATGACCCAAACGGCATAGGGAATTGACGGGGGGAGCATCGACTGATACATCTCCGCCAAGTCCTCGTAATGAACCCGGTTGGCCGTGTTGCGAAGGACGCTCTTCAGACAGCCGCAGTTGAAAACGCCTAGGGGTTGACCCGCGCCCGAACCCATGAGGAAAGCGTCGTCCTCGAAGTATCCCCAAGCCGAACCGAATTGACGCCGAATGAGGGGCTCAAGCGCAATGGCGCTATCCGCCAAGAGTTCATTCGACGTATAGGTCAGCCCGGCGAGCTTATGGGGCGTAAGTTCCAGTTGCCCGAAGGTCGGCTTGGTGGCAGTCTTCAGGGCTGCTTCCGCCGTCCAGTAGGCAATGACACCGCCGTAAACGGAACTGGCGTGAGTGGTGTCGTTGACATAAGGGATCTTCAGCGAATCGGTCGCCATTGGGAGGACGGTAGCGCGTGGCCGAACAACGGAGTTCTCCAGCGCGATCTCCTGGAGCTCCATGCGGTACTCTTCAGGAACAAGGAATCCGCCCTGGGCGTCGTC
>CAZSMW010000047.1:0-3317 GCA_964607985.1 uncultured Eubacteriales bacterium | reverse complement strand
CTTTTTCACCCGGATCCCGGAGGGGACGGGCAAGTTCCATTTTATCGCGCCCAACAGGTGAAGCCCCATCAGCAGGCAGACGCCCGCCACCGCGTACTTCCAGAACCTCCCGACGTCCCCGAACATCCGGCCCATTAATCCGGAGACGAGGCCCAGCGTCGTGAATGTCAGGGCCAGGCCGAGGACGAAGAACAGGGAAAAGACGAGCGACCGCCTCACGGTCGTGGTCTCCCTATTCCCGGCGACGACACCCATCAGGAGCGGGATCATGGCCAGGACGCAGGGATTGAGGGCCGTCGTGACGCCTCCGAAGAAAACGGCGACGACCGCCAGCCAGGGGTTGTGTTGGAGAAGCTGGGAGATGTCGCCGAACAAACCTGTCATGTTCCTCTTCCCTACTTCTTAGCGCCCTGCTTGACCAGGACCGCGACAAGCTCCTCCTTGGGGAAGAAGCCGACGTGGCGGTAGACCTCTTTGCCGTCCGCGTCCACAAAGACCTGCGTGGGAATGAGCTGGATGCCGTACTTGCGGCCCGGTTCGGGATCCTTCCAGACGTCGTAAAACACCACCTGGACGTCCTCGGCAAACTCGGCCGCGATCTCCTTCATGATGGGCTGCATCTTCTTGCAGGGAATGCAGCGGTCCGCGCCAATCTCGATGAACGTGACTTTGAACGTGGAAAAATCCACGTCCAGGCTGTTCGTCACAAGGACTACGCCTTTTGTCGCCCGGACGGACGTCTTGGATTGATCGACGTCCGCCGGCGCCGGGGAGGGGTTGTGATCCGGGCCGGCTTCTCCCATGCAATAAACTGCCAGAACAAGGACTAAGATCAGAATGTTCGCTTTATTTTGCTTCACGGGATCCACTCCTTCCAGAAATGATGTTCACGAGGCCGCTCAGGGCCTACCATCCGCGCGGCCCTCAGGTTCTCTCCAGAATCCAGGTTTTGATCTCTTCGGGACGCGGGATGCGTCCGGAGCTCTTGACCTTGCCGTTGATGACGAGGCCAGGGGTCGAGAGGATCCCGTAGGCCATGATCTTCTTGATGTCGGTGACCTTTTCGACGTCCGCAGCGACGTTGAGTTCGGCCAGGACATTCTTCGTCCGTCGTTCGAGCTCCCCGCATCGGGGACACCCGGGTCCAAGGACTTTGATTTCCATGCTTGCCTCCTTAGTTCAATGAACGATCGCGCCGAATATTATCCCCGTCACCGTGGCCATAGCAACGACGAGGAATATGTAAACGAGCGCCTTTTTCACACCCATGATCTTGCCAAGGACGATCATGCTCGGGAGGGAGAGGGCCGGACCCGCCAGCAGGAGCGCCAAAGCCGGGCCCTGGCCCATGCCCGACCCCAGTAAGCCCTGAAGAATGGGAACTTCGGTCAGGGTCGCGAAATACATCAGAGCTCCCGATACCGAAGCGAAGAAGTTCGCCCACAAACCATTCCCCCCGACCAAACCCGCAATAGTGGAGCCCGGGATGATCCCCTCGTGGCCGGGGCGCCCCAAGAGGAATCCGGCCAACATCACCCCTCCTAAAAGAAGGGGAAGAATCTGCTTGGCGAAGATCCATGTGGCAGACGTCCACTCCTTGAGTTCATCCTTCTTGAACCACTTCACGATCATCCAGGCCAGGGCGGCGGCGAAAACGGCCGTAATGATCCATTTCGCTTTGTAAACGAAGTACCAGGCCTTGACCGACGGGTCGCTCTTCGCCCAGTTCATGAAGACCAGGATGCCGACCATCGCCCCGATATGCAGGGCAGTCTTCCATAGGGGTCTCTCCTCCACGCCGCGCCGCCCCTCCGCCGTGAACCCCGCGCCGTTGCGGGCCGGTTCATCGTGCTTGGGAAAGAAGAGCTGCATCAGCAAGCCGATGATGACCGAGAAACCGACGGCCCCGAGGACCCGGGCCAGGCCGATCTTCCAGCCCAGGACCTTGGCCGTCATGATGATGGCCAGGACGTTGATAGCCGGCCCGGAATAGAGGAAGGCCGTCGCCGGTCCGATGCCGGCGCCCAGCGTATAGATCCCCGCGAACAGGGGTAGCACAGTGCAGGAGCAAACGGCCAGGATGGCCCCAGAGACCGAAGCCACGCTGTAGGATAAGAACTTGTTCGCCCGCGGCCCTAGGTAACGGATGACCGATTCTTTCCGAACGAAGACGGAGATCGCCCCGGCGATAAAAAAGGCCGGAACGAGGCAGAAAATGACGTGAAGCCTGGCGTATTCCTGGACCATGAGGAAAGCTTCTACAAGAGCGTTCTGGACGCCTAGCTTGGAGAACGGGATGAAATAGGCCGCTAGGAAGACGGCCAGGAGGACCAGGAAAATCTTCATCTCTTTCATGACGGCGACTCCTCAGGGTTTCAAAAGGGGACCGCCCGGGCTTTTGCTGTCTCCGCCTACGTCGAACGTCTCTTCGATCCACCGCCGGATATCGTCCCGCGAGAGGCGGAAATAATCAAGAATTTCTTCCTCCGTGCCTTCGCACGCAGCCGGATCCTTGAAGGCATGGTGAACGTAGTTCTTGCCGCCGGGGAAGAACGGACAATCCCGCGCGGCGTTATCGCAGACCATCACGACATGATCGAACCGCTGGTCGATGAACTCGTCGACACTTTTCGAGCGATGGGAGCTGATGTCGATGCCGATCTCAGCCATGACCTTGATCGCGGCAGGCCGCACCGCGGTGGCCTCGGTGCCCGCCGAGAACGCCTGAAAGCGGTTGCCGTACAGGCCGTTCATAAGGCCTTCGGCCATCTGCGAGCGGGCCGAATTGTGGGTGCAAATGAAAAGGATCCGCGTTTTTTCCATTCTTCCATCCCTTTTTTCGTTTTCCATGCTTAGGGGGCTTTCGCCCGCATCAACGCCGGGCGTCGGAGCCGCTGACGGCACAGGCCTTGGCCCGGATTTTTTCCTTGATGCAAGCCTCGAGTCTTTGGGAGTCCGCGTTAATCTCAGGGGAAACCCCGAACCGGAACCTCAGCTCCCCCTCGAGGATCGCTTCCAGGAAACCGCGCGCCCCCCCGGGAATCCGGTAGATCATCCACCGGCCCTGCCGGATGTCCTCGACCAGGTCCGCGTCCCTCAAGATCCGGAGCTGATGAGAGATCCGTGACTGCTCCATTTCCAGGATGAAGACGAGCTCGCAAACACAGAGGTCCCGCTCCATGAGGAGCAGGACAAGCCTCAGACGCGTTGCGTCCGAGAGGGCCTTAAAAACCTTGAGCATGTCTTTCATTTTGTTTCCCTGTCGATATATGAACATATATTCATATATTATTCGCGGCGATCTGTCAACAGCCCCA
>CAZSMW010000046.1:0-4397 GCA_964607985.1 uncultured Eubacteriales bacterium | reverse complement strand
GCGAAATTCTCCCCGCTTTCCAAGGCGACATTGGCCAGATGGCGGGCGAAACCCCGGCTGTCGCCGTCGGAGCCGTTCCAGGGCAGCTCACCAGGCGCCGTGAGGGCGCGAGCCCAGCGGGCCTCCGGGGCCTTCTGGACGAAATCATAAACGACGGCCGATGAAAGCGAAGAGACGGCCCCGAGAACGAGACCGGCCAGAATGAAGATCTGCGTCAGACGGCGGCGAGGGAACATGGCGTCCATTCGGTCCTCCTTCTTCATGAAAAGGAGACTCTCTGCCAAAGACAGAAGTCTCCGCTTTATTCAGAGTGTTTAGTCGGGCGAGGGGACAGTCGGAAGGTCTTTATAAACATCAGTATGACCCTTGAGGTTATTATAAGGCCGCGAAAAAAGAGATGTCAACGAACATTACCGGGTGTCAAGCCGGCGGGGGTTCTGATAGACTATCAGGAATTCAGGCAGATGGAAGAGCTTCTCGAGGCCATGGAGAGGGCCAAACGAAAGGACCGGAAATGGGTCACCCTCGAGGAAGTCGAAAAGAAGCTGGGACTCAGTCATCAAGGTCGGGCTCAGGCGGAACGATGATGTCTAGCGGGCGGTGTTGAAGCGTCTGCGCTGAGATAGATATGCGGGAAAGAGCGGAAGCGGGGCGCCCGGGAATTAAGGACACCTCAGCGTTCAGGCGACCGCACCCTCAATGGGATCTAGCCGGGAGCCCCAAGATGCGGCGGAGCCTGTCGAAATCGATCTTTGGCTGTCCGGTGGGGTCCGCGTCCTGGATCCGATCGAAATAGTCCAGGAGGTCGGTAAGCTTCCGCCGGCCTTTCTCGGTCTTGGCGGCTTCGAGGGGCGTGATGTTCCCGAGGAGCGGGACCTTCTGTCGCGGCCACTTCTCGAAATAGTGCCTTTCCAGATGTCGAAGGAGCTCTTCCCGGACCTCCGGGCGGGCGTTGAGCTCTTGGTTCTCCCGGCGGAACTTCTCCAATTCCTCCGGCGACATCCGAGGCGGGTCGTCCAACTGCCGATAGAGCGTCTGCTCGAGGACCAGGAGGCCGGGGAGATGGTCCTTGAGCTTGTATTCCAGACGCAGGGCGCGCTCGCGGGAGTTCGTTTCGGCGACGAGCCGGCCGTCCTTGAACCGGAAATGGCCGAGAGAAGTGCGCGGGTCGTCGGGGAAGGAGCGGCTCGGAGCTTTCAGCCAGGTCCAGGAATCGTCCTTTTCGTCATAGACGAAGGACTTGAGTTTGGCGAACCGCCGGCGGACCGCAAGCTCGTCCTCGACCCGGAAATGCATCTCCGTGAAGAGGATGTCGTCCTTGTCCGTATTGACGATGTGCGGCAGGCGGGATTTCGGCCATTCGCTGGGAACCGAGGAGAGCATCTCGGCCGGGGCGTTGTTGCTTATGTGGATGTAATCGGCCCAGAAGAGGGCCGACTGCTTCTGGGATTCGGCGAACAGGTGTTCGGCCGGCACGCCGATGGAGAACGGGCTCTTGAGAAAATCCTCGACGTGCCCGTTGACGCCCCGCGTGAATTGGGCCCGGGCTTCCGTCTCGTAGACGTAGGGGGTCGTGTAGCTCAAAGCCCTTTCGGGAGGGCCGAGGAGACGCGTGTACCAGATCTCGCCTTTCCCGGGAGGGATCTCGAAGAGATCACGGTAATGGTAAACGCTCCAGAGCTTGCCGGTTCCGAGCTCGTCGAGAAGGAGGACGTGGGGGCCGTCGTCGACGACCTCATAAAACGTCGCGTAGCTTGCGGCCATGTGACGGAGGCAGGTGGGACCTGGTTCACTCAGCTTGGCGGTCAGTGGGTCGTCGAGGACACGCTCGACGATCGTCCTGCGGCTCTTGCCGAAGCGGAGATCAAAATAAAGCCAGCTCATGTAATGGCTGTCCATGAGGCTGCCGTCCTCGCCGGGACGGTAACGCTTCTCATAGTTTTTCCTGGCTTTTTTGAGCTCGGGCCCGTCCGGGTCGAACTGAATGATCTTCTGCTCGTGGATGGCCAGGAAGGGAAGCAGGACGAAATAGTCGTCCATGGGGGTCCCGGTTCTTTGGTCGTCGGGGAGAATGGTGCGGTCGCTCGGCGGGGTTTCACGGCCGCAGCACTTCTTGTACTTCTTCCCGCTGCCGCAGGGGCAGGGGTCGTTCCGGCCGGGTTTCCGGGTCATCAGGCCCTGATGATACAATAAGAGCCCATCGGAAGCAAAGGCGGGGTTGGGTCATCAAGCTCGAGCCTGGCCGAGTTGGGCTAGCCGGCCGGATTGAGATAGGGGGAGAGGAAGAGCCACGAATTGTTGGGTGGATTAGCGAGGGCTTGATATTCCATGGCACTTGAGTAAGATTATTCAGGGCATTGATCAACGACAATTATATCTCCCGGCAGCGCTGTCAATTTCTGAGAAAAGCGGGGTCTTTGGTGCGTCTTGCTATAAGGAAGGGAACTCATACGTGGCCATCATCATTCATCCCCATGCTCTTCAGAGGATGGAAGAGAGGGGTGCGAGCAGAGAGGAAGTTCGGCGGACGATAGAAGCGGGTCGGGTATCCACAGCCAGGTTCGGCCGCCAGAAATACGGGATGACATTCTCTTTTGGAAATTATTGGCGGGCTCAGCTCTACGAACACAAGCACATCGAGGCTTATTGCGTTGTGGATGGGGAGGATATAATTGTTGTAACGGTTGTAGTAAAATACTTCTAGGAGAGTCTCTATGGAAATAACATATGATCCGAGATATAACATCGCCTACATTCGCCTCCGCAGGAAAGCCTCCGGTGTCAAGACCGTCCAGGTCAGCGAGGAGATGAATATCGATCTATCTCCCGATGGGAAGGTCTATGGGATAGAGCTCCTGAACGCGCGCGAGCAGCTGATCAAAAGCAAAAAGATTTCTTTTGTCGACGAATCGACAGGAAAGTCGCGAGAACTTCCCCTCTTTTCTTAACGCCAGGCAGTTTTTGGGGTCCGGCTCACCCTTCTTATGGATTTTCTTCCCCCTCGGGCTCATCCGAGAGCCTGAGGTTGAAGAGAGTGTGGGATTTCTGTTTACCGCGGTCACAGGAAAACCGTTTACCATGGCCCTGGGAATTCAGGCTACTGTTTCCAATAGGACACATCGCCGTCAGCCGGGTTTTCGGCGCGCTGCGGGTGGTTGTGCCCAGGCGGGAGGTGGAGAAGGATGGGATTTTGATAACAAGCTATTGACAGATAATATAACAAGCGTGTGATGATTGAAGGGGAGAAAAATTAATGGCTCATTTAGGCTTGCGCATCAAAAAGTACCGGAAGAGCCGGGACCTGAGCCAGGAAGTTTTGGCCAGGCTCCTGGGGGTCTCGCGGCCGCCGATGTCGCTCATCGAGAACGGACAGAGAAAAGTCAGCGCTGAGGATATCAAGACGCTTAGCGAGCTCTTCGGAGTATCGATCGAGGCTCTTTTCGACGAGAAAAAGGAGCCTCAGCTTGTTATCAGCGAGACCGCCGCGGAGTATAAAAAGAGAGAGCCCGAAACGCGGATCGATATCCCCCGGAAAAACCTCAGGAAATTCAAGGAAGTCCTTCTCTATATCATTTCTAAAGTCGGGGCCAAGGCGAATGTCGGCGAGACCGTGATTTATAAATTGCTGTATTTTATCGATTTCGATCATTATGAACGGTACGAAGAACAGCTGATCGGCGCCACATACAAGAAAAATAAATACGGCCCGACACCCATGGAATTCCGCAAGGTTATCGACCAAATGATCGAGGCTAACGAAATCGTTAAGATCCCGGATAAATACTTCAATTACCCACAAACGAAATACCTCCCGCTTCGGAATTCCGACCTGTCTCAATTGAGCGCCAGGGAAAAGGACGTTATCGACCATGTCCTTGATAGGCTTTCCGACATGAACGCCGGCCAAATCAGCGAATATTCCCACAACGATGTCCCGTGGCTGACCACCGATGAGGGCGGTATCATCCCTTACGAGGCCGTTTTTTACCGCACGCCCGCTTATTCGGTGAGGAAAGATGACATCAACGCCGACGTTCGGTGAGATCGCGCACCTGCCCGAATTCGAGCGCGATCTGAAGGGTCTGATCAAACGGTTCAGGCCTATTTGTAGATGTCTCCTCGAGTATCAACATCGAGGATTTTTATGTCCGGGCCCTTCCATACGAAGAGTATCCGGTATTCTCCTATCCTGAGGCGATAGAGGTCTTCGATCGACACGCCGTGCATCTTCTTGATGCCGCCATTCTCGGGGAGCCGATCGATCGCCGAGACGATATTCACTCGTTTCTTTTTTTCAAGTTTTGATAAGTACTTAAGGCTGGCCTTGCTGTAAGAGATATTCATAGGCCGAGGGTTTTCTTGGCTCTTTCGGCTGGGATGAACTCGTCGGATTCGAG
>CAZSMW010000045.1:0-2315 GCA_964607985.1 uncultured Eubacteriales bacterium | reverse complement strand
CTGGAGAAATTTCGTGAATAAGAAAACCAGAGCACCCATTGCTCAACCCTAGAAAATCGGGCATGGTGAAAATCCCCTCGTTGCGGATGAAATCCATGAACTCCTTGACCGCTTCCCGACGGCGCTTATCATATTCCCCGGCGCTCGCGGCCACCGTCAGCTCGGGCAGCCTACGGTTACGGTTTTCCTCGAGCTTAAGGAAAGCCCAGGAGCGCCCGAGCTCCCTCCGGAGGATCGTCACCTGCTCTTCCCAGGTGTAAGGGACGAGGTGGACTTTCTTCTTTTAACAGTTGTTTTTCTCGATTCCGATACCCGACGGCGCCGTCATGGTTTTGTGTTTTTTTTCGAGCCAGCCGCGAAAATTATCCACGGCCGCCTTGGCCTTCTCGGCGTCGTCGACCAGGTCCGGGTGGTGCTTGGCCAGGGTCTTGGCCAGGTTCCCGAGGACGGCGCTTTCATCCTTTTTCACCCGAATCCCCAGGAAGAACAGATCCTTGGCGTCCTCGACGAGGTTCGTCTTGGCCAGTTCCAGGACCCTGGGGATGGCCTGAAGCTTGGCCCGGAATGAGGAAACGTCTTTCTCAGGCAGGGGGAAGGAATATGTGAAAAGAAGAAGCGTTCCGTGGAGTTCCGGCCCTTCCCGGGCCGGCACGTCGGGAGGGGAATCCTGGACGACGGTATAAAAGGCGGCGTTGCGCGACCAGGGCCGCAGGACCCGGTGGTCGAACTCGAGGCCGTTCATCTCGGCGCGGATGATCTCATAATCCGCCCGTTGCGATAGCGTCCAGCCGGAAGGATCGATAACCGCCAGCCGGCCCCGCCATTTTCCCAAGCCCGCAAATTGCTCCTTCATCGCGATCGCCGAATAATCGGGCACGCCGTCCGCCATCTTCGGCTTCACGAATTCGCGCCACTCCCTGAAGAGAGTAACCAGGTCGTCATAATTCGTACTTTTGGCCGATGTGACGTCGGGCCCGCTCCCGGATGAAGGCTCACTCGGAGCCTTGGGAGAACAAGAGACGAGAACAACCAAGGCCAGGAAAGCGGCCGGCAACAGAAATCCCGTTCGTCTTTTCATGAATATTTCTCCTCTATCCATTGGAAAACCAGGAAAAAACAGAGTGCCGAGGGTCGGGCTCGAACCGACATGGAGCTTGCGCCCCGAGGGATTTTAAGTCCCTTGCGTCTGCCAATTCCGCCACCCCGGCTCGACGGCAAGCAAAGTTTATCCGAATCGCCGGCTTTATTCAACCGGCCCATTTCGCCTTGACACCGCGCCGTGGCTTTTCGCGCGTCGTGAGGTCCGCCCCTGCACAAAACGGCTTCGGCGGAATCTTTGGAAGCGCGTTCAAACGCCGGCGTGCGACGTACACTCCTCTTCACTTCGGGCTCCGTTGATGATGAAGGCTTTCATAGGTATCGCGTCTTCAGAATAATTTAGAAGGACTTTCAATAAAAGAAAGTGATCGGCTAAAGAAAATCATGACGTTGGGGGATGCCTTCCTTCGGAAATGTGGTATCATATCAAACTGAAAAGGCCGGAGGCTCCGGCCGGAAATCAATTAGAGGAGTTAACAGAATGGCGAAAGCACTGACGAAGAACCAGATCGTGGCCGGCGTCGCAGTCGCGGCCGGGATCACCAAGAAGCAGGCCGCGGCAGCGCTCGACGGGCTGACCCAGCTGGCTTACAAGAACACCAAGGCCGGGTTCACGGTTCCCGGGCTCGGCAAGCTCGTGCTCGTGAACCGGAAGGCTAGGAAGGGCCGCAATCCCGCCACCGGCGAAACGATCCGGATCCCGGCGAAGCGCGTCGTGAAGTTCCGCGTCGGCAAGGCTTGCAAGGACGCGATCCTGGGCTGAGGCCAACGACCCGGAGATAGGGCCGCTGCCGTCAGGGCGCGGCCCTTTTTGATGACAGGAAAATTCCAGGGACACAATCCCTTTTCGGGAGAAAAGGGTTATGTCCCGAATTTTCCGGATCACAACCCTGAATTTCCATGGCAAAAATCTCGAAAGTGTTCGACGGTCAGCCTCGCCGGCGATTGGCTTTGTCTCTTTTCGCCCCTGAGATTGGGATGAATTGGGCGAAGCCAAGACGAACCGGAGTGGAAGCGAGATGAGATCTCCCCGGACGTTCTAGAACGCTGTATTGCTCACGAAGGCGATCTTCTTACCGTCGGGTGACCACGAGGGCACGTTGATCGTTCCCTGGCCACCGTAGACGTAGGCGATGACCCGAGGCTCGCCTCCCCCGGCCGGCATCATCCGGAGATACACCTGCTTATAGAACGGATGATCGCCCGGATCGACGTCC
>CAZSMW010000044.1:0-9660 GCA_964607985.1 uncultured Eubacteriales bacterium | reverse complement strand
GAAAAGAAGGGAGACCCAGCTGTTCTTGTTCGTGTTCTTGACGATGATGTTGACCTTGTTCTGCCGGAGGACCTTGATCAATTCATCATACTGGGCCGGCAGGACGGTCTTGAAGGCCCCGCCGTCCTTGTATTTCCCCCGCAGTTCGTTGTCGGCGATGGTCACCTCGTCGATGTTCCCCTGTTCCACCTGGTCCATGAACTGGGTGAAGTTGATCTCCTTCTTGATGACGTTGGGGGATTGGAGCAGGCTCCAGAGGAGGATGATGAGGATCCCCGCCGAGATCCAGAAGAAGATGTTCTTCAGCGATCTATTCTTTCTCTTGGGCATTATTGAGTCCTTTTCGCCGCCATTTTATCATGTTTACGAGGTAAAAGCTACGGGCTTCAGCCCAGCTTTTCCATCATGGCGAGGAACCTGGGGTGGTTGCGGAGCGGATCGAGGTTGCTGTCGTGCTCGAACCACTCTTTATGGATGAAGCCGTGGGTCACGGCTCTTTCCAGGCAATCGAGCGCCTCGTCGATCTCGCCGGCGAGCGAGTAGATGCAGCCCAGGTTGTAAAGGAGCATGGGCTGTTCGGGCGCTATGGCCCTCGCCCGCCGGGCCCATTCGAGGCCTTTTTCGCGCTCCCCGAGGGCGACGAGACCGTTGGCGCCCATGTAGAGCGCGCGGGCGTCGTCGGGACGGAGCTCGAGACGTTCGGCGGCCAGGGCGACGCCCTTCCGCCGGGCGGCCCGCCCTTCGTCCGGACGTCCGAGGTCGTCGTAGCTCTGGGCGACGAGCAGGGGGGACTGGTAGTCATCCGGACGCACGCGACTCGCTTCCTCGTAATAGCGGGCGGCCTTCTCGAGATTCCCGCTGACGAAGGTGTGGCGGGCGTAGAAATACCAGGCCTCGAAGAGCTCCGGGTCGAGCCGGATGGCGGTCTCGAAGCCGCGCTCCGCTTCCTCTTTGAAGCCTTCGATCGACATGGCCAGGGCGTGGGAGGCCTGAGCCTGCGCGGAGCGGGGGGCCAGCTCGACGGCCCGGCGGCTCGCGGCCTTGGCCTGGAGGCGCACGGAATCACTGCGCTCCGAGTTGAGATAGATATAGGACCAGCAGTCCGCAAGTCCTGCGTAGGCGAGGGCGTATCCCGGATCGAGCTCGGTCGCCCGGGAGAAGAGCTGCAGGGCGAACTCGATGTCGTTCCGGCCATACTGGTAATAGAAGCTCCGCCCACGCAGATAGTAGTCGTAGGCCTGGACGTGACGGGTCGGCGACTGTCGCAGCGCCCCCTTCCCCTGGGGGCTGAGCGTGACCTGGAGGGCCCGGACGATGTTCCGGGCTATCTCCTCCTGGATCTCGAAGATGTCCTTCATCTCCCGGTCGAACGAATCCGACCAAAGGTGAAAACCCCAGTCCGTGTCCACCAGCTGGGCCGTGATCCGGAGCCGGTCGCCGGACTTGCGAACGCTTCCCTCAAGGACAGTGTCGACATGGAGACGGCGCCCGATCTCTTTGAGCTCAAAGGTCGATCCGGTGAACTGGAAGGAGGCCGTCCGGGACGCCACACGCAGTCCCTGGACGCGGAAGAGGGCGTTGATGATCTCCTCCGCGATCCCTTCGCAGAAGTAGGCCTGGTCCTTTTCCCGGCTCATGTCGGCGAAGGGGAGCACTGCGATGGACGGGATCTCCGCCACCCCGCCTGCGCTGCGGTCCCGGCTCATGAGCTCGATATCATCGCGGAGTTCGACGGCCGAGGCCGTCCTGTTCTTGCGGTCTTTGTCGAGGCAGTGCCGCAAGATACGGTCAAGCGGGCGCGGCAGATTGGCGTTCAGTTCGAATGCCGGCCGGGGTTCCTCCTTGAGGATGGCGGCGATCGTGTCGGCGATGGTTTTCCCGCCGAAGGGATGCTCGCCCGTAGCCAGCTCGTAGAGGATGATCCCAAGGGAGAAGATGTCGGTGCGGTGGTCGAGCGCCTCGTTCCTGAGCTGTTCGGGGGACATGTAGGAGATCGTCCCCGTGAACGATTCCTCGAGGGTGGCCGTTCTGGCATTCTCGATCCCCTCGATCGCGGGAACGGGTTCGAGGATCTGCGCCAGGCCGAAGTCGAGGATCTTCACCTTTCCGGCGGGATCGATCATGATGTTCTTCGGCTTCAGGTCGCGGTGGATGATCCCGCGCTCGTGGGCGGCGGCGACGGCGTCGGCCAGGGGGACGGCGATCTTGAAGAATAAGTCGAGGGGGACGCCTCCGGGAACGATGAGCTTCGAAAGCGGCTGACCGTCGACAAGCTCCATCGTGAAGAAGCGGACGCCTTCAGCTTCGGCGATAGCGTAGATCGTGACGATGTTCGGGTGATGAAGGGCGGCGACGGCCTTCGCCTCGCGCTCAAAGAAAGCTCGCCGACCGGGGTCGTCCACCACTCCTTCCGGCAGGACCTTGATCGCGATGTCCCTCTCGAGCTTGAGGTCTCGGGCCTTCCAGACGACCCCCATGCCCCCCTCACCGAGCTTCTCGACGAGGCGGTAGTGTCCGAGGATGTATCCGGCTGCAAGGTCCATGGCCTGTTCTATCTCCTATAGAAGAAAATATCCCAGTCATCCGACCTCTGTCAATAGAAATCAAACGCATTGACTTTCCTTTTTCCTTGGGATAAATGATGGACTTGATGAGCCTCCTAACCAAGCCCTTTGGAGGCGATTCCCCAAACATGGGAGACACCATGACGAGCCGAGAACGGGTTTTGAGATCCATTGCCCACAAGGAGCCTGACAAAGTCCCCATCGATCTGGGCGCGATGAGGTCCACGGGGATCTCTGCCATCGCCTACGGCCGGCTGAAAGAGTACCTGGGAATGGCCGGTGGCGCCACCTACGTTTATGACGTCGTCCAGCAACTGGCTGAGCCTGAGGATGCCATCTTGGACTACGTCCAGTCCGATGTCATCGACCTCGGGCGGGCCTTTCTGAACGGCGATGGCGACTGGAAGGACTTCACGCTTCCGGACGGTTCGCCGGCCAAGGTCCCTTCTTACGTTGACCTCGTTTCCGACGGCGCGGGCGGCCGGCTCACGAAACATGCCGACGGAACGGTCATCGGAGTGATGCCCAAGGGCGCCTTTTATCTCAGCCAGCGATGCTTTCCGCTTCTTGACTGGGACGGCCGGGACATGTCCGTCCTCGATAGGCTTTCCGATCACATGTCCAAGGTCACCTGGGCGGCCCACCCCACGGCGCCCGGTCACAAGCCCATGACGCCCGAACACCAAGCCGCGGTTCGGAGAACGGCCAAGCGGCTCTATGAAACGACCGATCACGCCATCATGGCCGGATTCGGCGGGAACCTCCTTGAGTGGGGCGAGTTCCTCTTCCGTCTGGACAACTTCCTGATCGACCTCCTCGAGAACCCGCGCAAGTCCCTAGCCGTCCTGGACAAGCTGACCGAGATCCACCTGGAGAACCTGGAGAAGTTTTTGGATGCCGTCGAAGGCTACGTCCAGATCGTCCAGCTCGGCGATGATCTCGGCTCCCAGCAGGCCACCCTCATCTCGCCGAGACTATACCGGGAGGTCTTCAAGCCGCGCCATAAGCTCATCTTCGAGCGTGTCCGGCGGCGGACCGGCATGCACGTCTTCCTCCATTCCTGCGGAGCCATCGCCGACATCCTCCCGGACCTCATCGAGGCCGGCGTCGAGATCATCAACCCCGTCCAGACGAGCTGCCGGGGAATGGAGCCCGGGAAGCTCAAGCGGGAGTTCGGCAGGGACGTCACGTTCTGGGGGGGCGGTTGCGACACGCAGGCCATCCTCCCGGCAGGGACCCCCGAAGAGATCGATCGGCATGTCCGGGAGCGCATCGAGATCCTCGCGCCCGGCGGGGGCTTTGTCTTCTGCCAGGTTCACAATATCCTGCCCAACGTCCCGCCGGAGAACGTCGTTGCGATGTACGATGCGGTGAAGAAATATCGATAGAGGATGTGGCGGCCATGAACTTGCCTGCGCCCGGGTTTGAGGATACAATCAAGGAAAGAGGACATCGATGACCGAGAACACCAAAGAACAAGTCCTGGCCCTCTTCAAGGAATGCGACGCCCTCCTCCAGGGCCATTTCAAACTGACCTCCGGAAAACACTCCGAGTGGTACTTCGAGAAAATCCGCCTCATTCGGAAACCCGGCGTTCTCGACCGGATCGTCGATCTCCTTGTCGGGCAAATCAAGGCCGCCGGCGCGGATTTCGATACCGTTGTCTCGCCCGCCTACGGCGCCATCGCCATCGGCTTTCTGGCCGCGCTCAAACTCCGGAAGAAGTTCGCCTTTTCCCAACGCGTCGACGGGAAGATGTCGTTCCGCTCGGGCTTCGGCGGCCTCGACGGCTCCCGGGCGATCATCGTCGAAGACATCCTGACGACGGGCGGCTCCATCCAGGAGGTCCTCGAATGCCTGAAGGAGAAGCAGGTCGCCGTCGCCGGCATTTATGTCCTCGTCGACCGGACGGCCGGTTCCGTCTTGATCGAAGGGAAGCCGGTCGGAAGCCTCCTCGCCCTCAGGGTCGAGGCGTTCGAGCCCGAAGTCTGCCCGTTCTGCAAAGCCGGACTGCCGCTGACCAAGCCCGGTGCTTCAGATAAAAAGTAGCAACGGACAAATCCTCAAGCCGTCGCAACCCAAAATTGCCGACAGGACGTAAGTCGGAATTTCGGGACATGAACTAATTCTGTCGTTCCCAGCCCGTAATAATAGCCATAATAGAGGAGCGTCGTCTTGACCCCGGTGAGGTCTCGACCGATGGAGTATTTGTTCAGGGCGTAGGAATTGATGAGCCCGAAGTCCAGTGTGGCATCCAGGACGAACCGGAGCCGGGACGCCGGAGAAAATTTCGTGACGTCGAAGGAAGGCCCGGCGATATGGACGATGGAAAGTTTATCCTTGAATTTCCGCGGTTCTTCAAGATGGAGACGGAATATCGGACCAAGTCAGGATGCCGCCCGAGGGCCGCCGGGAACCTTTGCTTGGGCGCTATCGGGGATCACTCTTCAAGGCCGGGGGTCCTGACCAGGTGAGGGTCCGTCCAGATATCCGCCTGGTCCACGCCCGTCGAAGAGAACTCGGAGACGACGGCGCCCTTGGGCCCCGCCTGGAACCAATGGAGAGTATCGGCCGGGATCGTGGTTTGGTCCCCCGGTTTCAGGACGAGCTGCTTCCAGACCGTGAAATGGTCCCTGTATTGGTAGGGGATGTGGGCCCGGATCCTCCGCGCGGGTTTCCCTTCCGTGTAAAGATAGACTTCGCCCCAGCGGCAGCGGAAGGTTTCTTTTTTTCCGGCATTCGAAGCGCCGAGAGGCGGGTGCCTGTGCTCGGGGCATATCTGCCGTGGGAGGAGGACGATCTCCTTGGCGCAGTAGCGGTCCGTATTGACGTAGGTCACGACCTGGAGGCCGATGTTCCGGATGTCGCCGATCCCGAAATCCGAAACCTCGACGGACCTCTGCTCCCGGGGGGTTAGAACGATGTGCGCTCGCTTGATGAGCCGAAGGACCTTTCTTTGGACCACCCCGACTTTTTCCCTTTTCATCCGGACCTCGATTCAAGGTCAATTTTATGGCTTTGGCGGCCTAAAAGCAAACGTCGATATTCACTTGTCCTTCCTTTAAGCCTGGTGTATAAGTGGTTTCAAATGCCCCCGGAGGTCTTCCATGCCTAGCCGTCTTGCGACCTTGACTTCGCACATGGATAAACTCTATGAGTTCGACCGCGAACCCGTCTCCTCCGACAAGCTCCAGTCGGGCGGCAAGTTCGCCGGCCTCTTCGCCGGCGAACACGTCGCGGCCACGGAGTTCGTCATCGGAGCCTTCTTTGTCCTCCACGGCGTCGGCGCCCGGGACCTCCTCCTGGGGCTCCTCTTCGGGAACCTGCTCGCCGTCCTCTCCTGGACCTTCATCTGCGCGCCCATAGCCGTCCGTACCCGGCTGACACTATACTGGTACCTGAGGAAGATCGCCGGTCCCGGTGTCACTTTCATCTACAACATCGCCAACGCTTTTCTCTATTGCATCTTGGCCGGCGCCATGATTTCGGTGTCGGCCACCGCCATCGGTCTCGCCTTCGGGATCAAGGTCCCGGCCCTCGACGCGGTCCTCCCGACGAGCGTCGGCTGGGTCGTCCTGACCTTTGCTATCGGCACGGCCTTCACGACCGTGGCCGTCCTGGGCTTCGAAAAGCTCAGCCGGTTCGCCGTAGTCTGTTCGCCCTGGATCTTCGTCGTCTTCATCGCGGGTGCGGTGGCCATGCTGCCCCGGTTGGGCGTCCATCCCAATCTGGATAACTTGTGGGAGGTGGCGACGACGAAGATCTGGAACGGGGTCGCGGTCGCGGACCAGGAGAAGCTCGGCTTTGCCCATGTTCTTTTCTTCGCCTGGTTCTGCAACCTGGCGATGCACGTCGGCCTGTCCGACATGGCCCTTTTCCGCTATGCGAAAAAGTGGACCTACGGCTTGTTCACGGCCTTCGGGGTTTACCCCGGGCATCTGCTGGCCTGGATCTGCTCGGGGGTCATGGTCGCGGCCATCGGCCGCCAAATGGACCCCGGGCGCATGGCTTTCGAGGCCGCCGGACTGGCCGGGACGTTCGGACTCCTCCTGGCGGGCTGGACAACGGCCAACCCGACGCTCTACCGGGCAGGATTGGCCCTCCAGACGGTGACCCCCAATTGGCCGCGCTGGAAAATCACCCTGGTCGCCGGGGCGGTCACGACCGTGCTTTCCTGTTTCCCGGTCTTTTTTCTGAAACTCCTGGACTACGTGGCCATCTACGGGCTCGTCCTCATGCCCATCGGGGCCATCGTCTTCGCCGAACACTGGATCTTCCCGCGTCTCCGGATCGAGCAGTATATGGCCGAGAAGCACGGCTGGACGTTCAATTGGAGCGCCCTCATCGCATGGCTCGGGACCCTCGTCATCTGCTTCTCCTTGCCCCTTCACCTCTATTTCCGCTGGCTCCCGGGCTGGTTCATCGCGCTCGCATCCTATACCGTGCTCATGGCCTCGAGGAGGAAGGAGGGAGTGAGATGAAAATTCGGATTCCGGCGGTTTTGTCCCTGACGAGCCTGGCCCTGTGCCTCGTCTCTCCGGTCCTCTTTTTCGCGGGCAAGATCAGCGAGAGAACTTATCGGCCGGCCTTCCTGCTGACCTCGATCGCTTGGTTCGTCTTCGCGATCTTATGGGCATCGGCGGCGCGTAAGAAAGAGGGAAAGCCGTGAGGCATTTGATTCCATAAAACATGTTCCCGGTGAGGAGGAGAAAGATGTCGAACAATCCATTGGACCGGAGGGATTTTCTGAAATCCGTGCTGATGGGCTTGCCGATGATGACCTTGGACTGGGATGCTTTCCCCAAGAGCAAGGGGAAAGCGATGGATGCCGCCGAAGGCACGTACGATGCCATCGTCATCGGCGCCGGGCTGGGGGGCCTGAGCTGCGGCGCGGCCTTCGCCCGCCAGGGATTCAAGGTTCTTGTTCTGGAAAAACACGACAAGCCGGGCGGATACGCCACGGTCTTCCGCAGGCCCGGCGGCTTCTCCTTTGACGTGTCCCTCCATTCCACGGCGGGCATGGAGAGAGACGGCGTCAGGAACCTCATTCCCGGTTTCCCTGAGATCGAGGACGTCGTGTTCGTGCCGCATCCGAACGTCTACCGGGTCATCTATCCCGACGACGATATCCGCGTTCCGGCCAGGGATGTCCCCGGGTACATCAAAATGCTCACGGACAGGTTCCCCGGGGAAAAGGAAGGTATCGCCGGGATCTTCGAGGACATGAAGGGGATCGCGAACGACATCAGCAAGTATTCCCAAGCCCAGGGCCGGGCGAACATGGCCCAATTCCCCACGGAGTTCCCGTACCTCTTCAAGAGCTTCGGAAAACCCTGGGGCGCCCTCGCCGACCTCCGAATCAGGGACCCGAAGCTCAAGGGGATCATCTCCTCGCTTTGGGGTTATTACGGCCTTCCGCCCTCGAAGGTCAGCACATATTATTACGCCATGCCCACGATCGGCTATCTTGAGGAGGGCGGCTTTTATCCCGTGGGAAAATCCCAAAAGATCAGCGACGCGTTTTCGAAGTTCATCTCGGCCCGCGGCGGTGAGGTCAAGCTCCGAACGAAGGTCGAGCGGATCCTGGTCAAGGACCAGGCCGCTTACGGAGTGGGGACGGCCGACGGCAAAGAATATACGGCCCGGGTCGTCGTCTCGAACGCCAACGCTTATGACACCTTCCACAAGATGATCGGGGTCCCGGAGATCCTCCGGGATTACCTTGGCCGGATGGACAAGTTCAGCCCGAGCTTATCGTCCTTCCAGGTGTTCCTGGGGCTCAACAAGGACCTCGTCAAGGAGATAGGCGTCAAGGACACGGAGGTCTTTTACAATTCGGGCTACGACGTCGAGGCGGATTACGCGGCCTGCCTCAGGGGCGAGGTCGGCGGAGGCTACTCGGCGACCATGTACGATAATCTCTACAAGGGTTATTCGCCGGAAGGGAAGAATACGCTGTCCCTGATGACCCTCCAGGGATACGAGCCGTGGGCGAAATTCGAGGCCGATTATTTCTCCGGGAAGAAACAGGCCTACCAGGCCGAGAAGAACCGGATGGCTGATATCCTCATCGACGCGGCCGAGAAGACCCTGCTTCCGGGTCTCCGAAAGGCCATTGAGGTCCGGGAGGTGGGGACGCCTTTGACGAACGTCCGGTACACCGGCAATTACAGGGGCGCAATTTACGGCTGGGACCAGACGGTCGATAACTCCGGGCCGCAGCGTCTGCCCCACAAGACCCCGGTCAAGAACCTGTATCTTGCCGGAGCCTGGACGAGCCCGGGCGGCGGCTATGGCGCCGTGATACCCAGCGGACTCCAATGCTTCAGCGAGATCATGAAGACCTGGTAACGGGTCAGAGCAGGTTTTCGACGACCTTTCCGGCGACGATGACCAGCTTCAAGCGGGCCGGGCCGGTGATAGGGTCCTGATCATAGACGACGATGTCCGCCGATTTCCCCTTCTCCAGCGAACCTATGCTGTCCTCCGCCCCGAAGATTTCCGCCGCGTTCATGGTCAGGGCCTTGAGGGCCTCTTTATACGGCAGCCCGGCGGCGACGGCCATCCGGGCCTGGAACGCCTAGTCCCCCAGGTTGGTGAACGAACCGGTCTCGAAGGCGATCTTCACTCCGGCTTTTTGGAGAAGGGCGGCGTTCTCCACGACCGCGCCATCGGTTTCGACCGTCAGGCGGTAGGCCGCCCGCGGCCTCAGGAGCACCGGGACGCTCAGAGCGGCCAGCTTTTCCTTGATCTTATAGGCGTCCGCGCCGCCGTTCAGGATGATCTTCAGCTTGAATTCGTCCGCGATCCGGAGCGCGGTCAGGATGTCGTCCAGCCGGTCGGCGGATATGATCAATGGTAACCGGGCTTCGAGGACGGGCAGGAGGGATTGGAATACCGGGTTCGCGGCCGGGGGGACCGGCTCTTCCTCCGCTCCGGCCTTCCCCTCCTTCTGCTTCTGTTCGTAAGCCCGGGCTTTCTTTTCGTAGGCCGCGAGATCATCCTTATAGGCTTGAGCACCCAACAACGTCTGCCTCAGCAACGCGGCTTCTCCCATCCGGGTCATGGGCATCTGGCTTTTCTTGCCGTACCGAAG
>CAZSMW010000043.1:0-5135 GCA_964607985.1 uncultured Eubacteriales bacterium | reverse complement strand
GGAGCGTTTTTCGAGGGCCGTGATGGGAGGGCATGGAGAAGGGCTGCAGCGACCATGCGGAGATCAGCCTGAGATGAGCGTCCGACGAGGGCAGCCGAAGGCCTCCGAGGGCCCAAGGCTCCGAGGATGGGTTTCCTTCAGCTTATTAGATTAGCCTGGAGTCTTGGGCCTGAGGAGCCGAGAAGGATACGAGTCTCAGGCGATTCTTTGTCGGAGCTGGGAGCAAGGCCTTTCTCCATGCCCTCCTCTTGACATCACGGCCATCGAGTGCCGTTCCGTCCAAGCTATTGACCCGGCCCATATATAAAACGTAGGAGAACCGTAAATCGTTAGAACAAGGACAGCTGGCCGGCGTTCGCTTCCTCTTTGTCCGCCTCGCTGTCGAAGAGGCGGATAACGCCGTATTCGCCGTCGTGACCGGGGACGATATGGACCTCGCCCCTCCGCATGCGATCCACGCCCTCCCCGATCCTCTCGGAAGAAACCCGGGCCAGGTCTGCGATGGGCACATCAGTTAGGACCGTGTGTTCGTCGCCGAACTCGCGGATGAAACGGAAGTAGATGTCCCAGACGCTCTGGCATTCCGCCGTTTTCTCCGTCGCCTCGGCGATGATCTCATTTAGGGGGATGAGGTTACGGTAGGGGATCCCGGCCGGCGCCTCGTCGTCCTCGCTGCGGTCGGCCAGCTCCTCGACCCGGTGAAGGACGCCGATGGTCAACTTCTTGCCGCACTTAGGGCAGTTATCGTTGTGCATCAGGCTTTCTTTTGGGGAAAGGAGGACGCCGCATTTCCGGTGGCCGTCGTAGTGGTATTTTCCCTCTTCGGGGAAGAACTCCACCGTGTGGAGGAACTTTTCCGGGTCCTTGGTCCGCAGGGCGCCGATGAGCCCGGCGTAACTGAAGTCCGTGTCGAAGACGTTGGCTTCCCGGCCGATCTTAGCGGGCGAGTGAGCGTCCGAGTTGGAGACCAGGGCGAAACGGTCCAGGGCAGACAGTCGCCGGTTCATGGACGGGTCCGAGGACAGGCCCGTCTCCAGGGCGAAGATCATCGGCGTCATCTCTTCGAAGCACTCTTCGACGGAGTCGAAGCCCGAGTTGGCGCCGAAGAGCGAGAACCAGGGGGTCCAGATGTGGGCGGGGATGACCGTTGCTTTCGGGCAGGTGTCGGCGATCATCTTCAGGAACAGCCTGACGTCCATGCCCAGGATGGGCCGCCCGTCCGACCTGAGGTTGCCGACGGCCGAGAGCTTGTTGTTGATCTTTTCGACGGACTCGAAGTCCGGGGCCAGGAGGATGAGGTGGATCTTTCTCACTTTTCCCAGCTTGGAATAGATGAAGCTGATTTCGGTAGAAAGGATGAAGGAGACGTCCGAGTCCGAGACGGCCACGGACCTGAGGTTGGGATTCTCAGGGGGTTGGATGCCGTTCCGGAAACGCAGAAAGCCGTTGCCTGCCGGTTCAAGCTTCTCCTTCATGAGGAAGAGCCATTCCGGGTGGGTGAAGTCGCCGGTCGCGAGGAGGCGGATGCCCTTGACCTTCTCCCAATAAGCGAGGATGTCGAAGGTCATGTCCTTGGACGTGGCCCTCGAAAACTTCGAATGGAGGTGCAGGTCGGCGATAAACTTCATGGTCAGGTAATGGAACCGGATCTATCCGGAGGGTTATTTCTTGATCTTTCCGATATAGTCCAGGATGTTCTTGACGCTCGTCGAGCGCTCCGTGTTCGGCTCGAGCTCGAGGAATTTGTTCAGGCTCTGCTGGGCCTTCTCGTACTCGGTCTTGTTCAGATAGGCGAGCCCCAGCTTGTAATAAGCTTCGTTCCAGTCGGGCTTGATCTGGGTCGCCAGCGTGAAGTAGTTGATGGCTTCGTCGAGCTTCTGGTTGGAGAAGTAGATCTCGCCGACGTTGTAGGCCAGGACCTCATTCTCTGGGAAGGCCTCGATGGACTGCTTGAAGTAATTTTGGGCCGTTTCAAAATCGCCCTTCTTGATGTGGCATTCTCCGATGCGCGCCAGGGACTTGGCCCGCATTTCCTTGCCCGAAACCTCGTCAGTGAGAGCAGCCTCGGCGGCCTCCATGTAGAGCGCCAGGGCCGTGTCGTATTCGCCCTTCTCGCGGCGGCAGTCGCCGATGCTCACTTTGATCTGATAGACGGTGGGGTTCTTGACCAGGAGCTCCTGGAAGACGGCCAGGGCCTCATCGAACTTTTTGTCATTAAAGAGCTGGTTTCCCTGGTCAACGAGGCCCAGAGAGGCCTCATCTACTCCCGAAGGCCGGTTGCTCGGACTCGGCTTCTTCAAGGTGAGGGCGATGACCGGGTTCCGCTCGAGCTGCTTGACGTTGTAATCCATGGACGCCGGCTCGAACTCCGGCGCTGAGGCCGTCACCCGCCACATCCCCGTACCCAGCCCCATGAGGGCCCACTGGCCTTTCTTGTCGGTGATCGCGTCGCGTTTGATCTCTTGGTTCTGGATCAGGACGAGCTCGATCTTGGCTTGGGGAACGGGATTTCCGGCCTCATCGACGACGGTCCCGTTGACCCGGGCCGTGCCCCTCCCGGCCTGGCCGGCGGCGGCGCTCAAGGCCAGGAAGCTGCCGAGGACGACAAGGCTGGGGATTATGAACGATCTAGTTCTCATAATGACCTCCAACAGATGATCTTTCAGATCTCGAAATCCAGATTCTTTTCGACCCGGACCTCATCGGCCCCATTCTTGAGCCCGGCCTTGAGGCTGTACGTGCCGGCCCCCCCCTCTACGCGGGCGGGGACCTCTATAATGTAGTCATCCTGGATGACTTCCTTGAGCTTGTTTTCCTTCGTTTCGACGGTGTAGGTCTCCTTAAAGTTCCACATCTCCGTCCTGGACTTGTCGAAAACGCTCAGGCTGAGCTCCATGTCCGCTTTGAGCTTGTCCCCTTCAGCGGTGAACCAGATGTTACGATAGGGGATCCGGACCCGGATAAGGACCTCCCCCTCTTTGACCTTCTCGACACTTACCCGGAAGTCGAAGAGCGTCTTTTCCGGCCGGATTTGAGGCTTAAGGTCCATCTGGGATTTGTTGATCATGGCTATCTGCTGGGCGCTCAAGGGGTCGAGGTCATAGGTGCCGTTCCAATCGTTGTCGATGAAGGCGATGGGAAAGAAACCGTAATACCAGATCTCGGTCGGTTTGTCGTAAAAGGTCTGACCCCGGGGATAGGCGTACCTTTCCCAAGGAGGACCGAGCAGAATGTAAATACGGCCGCGGTCTTCAAGCCAGCCGTTGCCGCCACCTTCCGAGAAGAGGTGGTTGGCCTCCTCGATCCGCTTGTAGTACTCTGCCTTGAACTCGTTGACTTCGGTCGCCGGATCGGAATCCCGCTTCTTCCAGAACTCCTCGATGAAGGCGTCCCTCTCGGAGGGAGGCAGGTCGGCAAAATAGCGGCGTTCCTGGGCGCCGATCGTGTAACGCGTTTCCGAGAGGAACTGCTTGTGCTTTGCCTCCATGTTCTTCGGCAGCCTGGAGGCGGCACAGGCGAAGAGGACCGGCCAGCAGGCGAGAAGGAGGAGGACTTTTTTCACTTCTTCTCCTTGATGGCCTCGACCAGCTTTCGGACCCTGTCCTGGTTGGGGCTGAGCTGGAGGGATTTTTCCCAGATCTTGAGAGCGTCCTCGTTCCGGCCCAGTTTGAAATAGCAATCGCCGATAGCATTCATGACATTGATATTCGTCCCGAAATGGCCCATGTAATCCAGATAATAGGCCACGGCCGCTTCGTAATCGCCCATGGCCTCGGCGGATTGACCCAGGAGTCCCGTGAACTCGTATTTCTGGAGCTTCAGGAAAGCGTCGCCGATCCGCCTTACGGACGCATGATCGCCGGTGGCGTAGAGCCACTTACCGTAATCCAGGGCATAGCTCAGGGAGGCGGGATTGGACCGGTAGGCTTTCTCGAGCCGTGGCCCGGCCTCCCGGAAGTCTTTCCTGTTCATGTATTGGTTTCCGATGATGTTGTCATACATGGGGTCGTCCGATGGCGGCATGGGAAGGGACATGATGAACGGTCTCGGGAGGGCGGGGGCGAGGGACACGAAGAATTCCGCTTCCCGGGAGAACGCTTCCCGGCCGGCTGCGTCGAGCAGAGCGACCTTGATCTTGTACAGGGAAGGAGGGAGCTCGGCCAGAGGGATCGACTCGAAGAAATCGGGAATCTTAGGGTAGGCGCGAATTTCTTTTGAGGCGGTGTAGACTGTCTTCTGATCATCGGCGATCGTGAACTGAAGCCGCCCGCCCGCTTTCAGCTCGCCGGTCAGGCCTTGGACCTGGAAGAAGAGGTAAAGAGTATCCTTGGAGGCAAAATCGTTTCTCGGGGACGGCGTCAGCTGCACCTCCTGGACGAGGTAAGGCTTATTCTTCCCCTTATACTCGGAATTCTCGTTGATCCTGTTGGCGACGACAAGCGGGCTTATCTCGGGGGAGGAAGCCGGCGGCACGGTGATCTGGGCTTCCGCCGATGTGAACTCCTTGGAGATCATGTTCTTGAGGAGCAGGTTCAGCTTATAGGTCCCCTCGATGAGCGGGAACAGGTCCTGGAAGCTGAAAAGCTTGTTCTTGATCTTGGTCACCTGGTCCTCGCTGAGCTCGATAGGTATGTCCTTCTCATATTGGTAAACGGGGATCCCCTTGGGATCGGTGACGATGGCGTTGACCTGGAGGGTCGTATAGAACCGGTTCTTGTCCTGTTCGAGGGAGAGTTTCTTGGGTTCGATGAGGAAGTGGACGAAAAACATTCCCGACCGGTCCCGGATGACGTGGATCGCGAAATCGTTATCGATATAATTGGCCGTGTATTCGACGCCGACGCTGTCCTTATATTTATAGAACTTTTCGGCGTAGGCGTCCTTGACCTTCTCCCTTGGAGCGGCCGGGATCTTGGCTTGGATGAGGACCTCGGAGGCGATGGACGGGGATGCGGTGGTCTGGGACTCTCCGGGTATCAAGGTCATGGAGATGCTCGCGATGGTCGGCTCGATCTGCATGAGCTCCGTATAGGCCGCCAGATGATCGGTCATGTCGCCTTTATAATTGATCAGAAGAGATTCCGGGCCGTCTCTGATCGGGCTGTAGAGCATCCAGTCCCCGGCGCCTTCCCTCT
>CAZSMW010000042.1:0-3064 GCA_964607985.1 uncultured Eubacteriales bacterium | reverse complement strand
CCATCCTCCTCGTCGCCGTCAGCCACACCTTATGGGACGTCGCGGTCTTCCTGGTGTTTCCGTTTGGCTGATCAAGAGGGGACACTCGGCTCACGAAGGTCGCACAAACCGGGAGTGAGCTTTTGAGGAATCTGGAGGACTGGCAAAACAGGCGGATTTCCGATAAGATATCCCATTCGCACCGAAGGACAACACATGAGCCCTTTGTTGAAGACCCTCGAGAACGAGGTCCAGATCGCCGCCCTCCTTTTCATGGCTGCTGTCTATGGGCTCCGGCTGGCCTGGCTGTTCCGGTTCAAGTCCCGGAAGGAGAGGACCTTCGCCGAGGGAAGCGCGGCGGCCGGCATCGGCTATTCCCTCCTCAATATCGCCATGCCCTGGGCCGTGGAGTCGGCCAGAAAAAAGCCGGGCTTCTATCTTCAGTTCGTCATCTTCCACCTTGGCGTCGCGGCGGCCATCGCGGCAACATTCATCATCCCGTACGCACCGAGCGTATTCGAGGTCATGGCCGTGGTCCGGCTCTTCCAGGTCATGATCGGCGCCGCGTTCCTTGTCGGGCTGATGAGGCTCTTCAGGAGGCTCAAAAACCCGGCCATCCGGCTGATCAGCACGGCTGACGACTACGCATCGCTCGTCCTGATGGTCCTCTTCTTCGCGGCCGGCTTCCTGGCCGTTCCGAACACTTACCGAAGCTCCGAGGCCGCTCTCATCGCTTTCTTCGCTTTGACTGCCTTCTTCCTCGTTTACGTTCCTTTCAGCAAGATCGGTCACTACCTTTATTATCCTTTCACGCACTTCTTCCTGGGCCGGACTATGGGGCACAGGGGCGTTTATCCCGTCAAGCGGCGTGGAAAAGGGGAAGCCCGGTGAAGCGAAAAAAAAGCGAGGCCCGGGCGGCGGTTATGACACCTCTGGCGACGAAGTCGCAGGAGAAGGCCAGGGAGGAGAAGCTGGGGTCGGTAGCCGAAGGACGCCTGAAAACTTACGACCCCGGAACGGACAACGCCAAAGCGTTTGTCGCGCTCCTCCGGAAGCGGATGACCCGGCAGATCGCGGCCTCGCTCGTCGCCTGCGTTCACTGTGGCCGCTGCGCCGAATCCTGTCACTATTACCTGGCCCGGCCCGACGATCCGACCATGATCCCGGTCTGGAAGGCCGACCAGGTGCGACGCATCTTCAAGCGCCATGTGGATTGGACCGGACGGGTCATCCCGTGGTGGGTCGACGCTTGGGCGCCCGTGGACGACGGGGACCTCAACCGGCTCAAGGACGTCGTCTTCGGGACCTGCAGCGCCTGCCGGCGATGCACGCTGAACTGTCCCATGGGCGTTGACACGGCGCTCCTCATCCGGTTCGCGCGCGGGCTCTTGACCGAGTTGGGCATCGTCCCGGAAGGCGTCTTCAACGTCAGCCGCGACCAGTGGGAGACCGGGAACCAGATGGCCGTCACGGAAGAGGATTACGGCGAGACACTCCAGTGGATGAAGGAGGAACTCCAAGCCGAGATGGAGGACTCGACGATCGATATCCCGGTGGACAAGCCGGACTGTGATTTCCTCTATGTCATCAACCCCCGCGAGATCAAGTTCGACCCGCGCTCCATCGCTAATGTGGCCAGAATCTTCCATGCGGCCGGCGAATCGTGGACCCTGCCGGGGAACGGCTGGGACATGACGAACTTCGGGCTTTTTTCGGGAGACGACAGCCTCGGGGGATGGGTGGCCAAGAACGTCTATGAGGCCGCCGCGAGGCTTCGGGCGAAGCGCATAGTCATCTCCGAATGCGGCCACGGCTACCGTTCGACCCGCTGGGAGGGTTTCAATTGGGCGGGTGTCGACCAGCGTCTTCCCATGGAATCCGTGGTCGTCACCTTGGACCGTTATCTCAAGGAAGGACGGATCAAAGTGGACAAGGCGAAAAATCCCGAGCCCGTCACCTTCCACGATTCCTGCAACATCGCTCGCTCAGGCGGGATCACCGAGGAGCCGCGCCGGGTCCTCAGACGCGTCTGCGCGGATTTCCGGGAGATGGTCCCCAACCGGACCGAGAATTACTGCTGTACGGGAGGCGGCGGCTTGCTTTCGATGCCCGAGTACCGCCCTCTGCGGCTCGAAGCGGCGAAGGTCAAGGCGGAGCAGCTGCGCGCTACGGGGGCGAAACTCGTCTGCACCATGTGCCACAACTGCGTTGACGGCCTCTCCGACGTCATCAAACATTACAAGCTGGACATGAAGGTCGTCCAGGTCCTCGACCTCGTAAGCAGGGGGATCCCTCGTTAGTTTGCCGATGGACAAGATCTACAGGAAACGATACCAGGTTTTAACCTACGACGTGGACGTTGAGATGAAGGCGCACCTGCCTGTCGTCCTCGATTTCTTCCAGGACGCGGCCCGCGATCATGCCGGTTTCTTCGGCTTTTCCGTCTTTGACCTCCAAAAAAAAGGCTTGACCTGGGTGCTGTCGCGATACCACATTAAGGTCGCGCGCTACCCCGTCCTGGGAGATTCGGTGGACGTTTCGACCTGGACATCGGGGAAGCATGGCTATTTCGCCATGAGGGAGTTCGAGGCCAAGGACGCCGGGGGAGAATTGCTGGTTGCGGCCACAAGCTCATGGATGGTGATCACGCTCGATAAGAAGCAGCCGGTCAAGCCGGACTCCGTCGTCTCCAACGCAATTATCCTCGATAAACGTGCCGTTCAGGACAAGTTCGATCCCCTCCCCAAACTCGAGAGGACGGATAAGGAGATGCTCTTCCGCGCCCGGCTCAGGGACTTGGATTTCAATAATCATGTCAACAATGTCGGTTATATCCATTGGGCCCTGGAAGGGATGCCGGCGGATGTCCTTCGGTCCAGCCGGGCGTCCGAAGTGGAAATTGTCTACAAGGCAGAGGTCCTTTTCGGAGACGAGGTCCTCTCCCGGTACAAGCCGCCGGCCCGGCGCAAACAGGCGTCTTCTTGCACCAGCTCGTCAACAGGGAGAGCGGTATCGAACTGGCCCGTCTAAGAACCTGCTGGAAATTGCGCCAAGATGTCCTAGCCTGATATCATGATGGCCCTGA
>CAZSMW010000041.1:0-5949 GCA_964607985.1 uncultured Eubacteriales bacterium | reverse complement strand
CGTCGTCGCCGGGTTCTGGGACCTCGAAAAGCTTAAATTTCGGCCTGAACGTCCCCTCGCTGAAGGGGATGTCGGATTCGACCCGGATCGTGATCCCGGCGATGTCATAATGCCGCCGGTGCTTTTCCTTCCAGTCCTCCTTGAACCGCCGATTCTCCCGGGCGGCCCGGCAAAGGTAGTCCACTTTGGCCGAATAGTCCCGATGCTCCAGGAAGCCGTAGACAGCACACCAGCGACAATCCCTGCGGAATTCACAGGCGCCGCAATTCTCGAGATAATGACCGCCGCCCCGGACCTTTTCGGCAAGCGACGGGACGAAATTTTCCCAGGCATCCCGGAAGCTTCCCTTTCTCAGGTCGTAGCGGAGGGCCGGATCTTTGACGAAACAGCAAAAGCTCATCTTCCCATATGGGTCCACGTGAAAATCGCGGCGGCTGCGGACGCAGGCGGCGAAGAGCCGTTCGTCCCCCGGTTCCCTCCGGCACGTCTCCTCGACGTTCCCGTCCACCCATTCCTCGAACGACAGGTCGGGCTCGTCCAGTTTCACGACCTCCGCCGGCGAGAGCCGTTGGGCCGCGATCTCGCGGTTCTTTTCCGTGTCACCGCATGCGGACAGCCACAGCCAGGGCGCCCCGATCCTCCAAGTTCGGCTCATCGATTCCCCAAGGCGGACCATGTCCGCGTACTGGTGGTAATTGTCGCGCATCGGGATGACTTGGGCCGTGAACCCCGCGCCGGCCTCCTTGAGATAGGCGACGCCCCTCATCATCGCCGCGAATGAACCGGGGTTCCTGGTGATCCCATCGTGGACCTCGGCGGTGGCCCCGTAAAGAGCGATGAGCTTCGATCCCTTTCTCTTCATCAGCCGGGCGATCCGGGGGGTGATGAGAGTGCCGTTGGTGTTCATGGTGTACGCCCCCGCCCTGCTCGTAACGTGGTCGAAGATCTCCTCGAAGTCCGGCCTCAGCATGGGTTCTCCGCCCGAGATGGACCACTTCCGACAGCCCATAGCCCGGGCTTCCTCAACGAGGTTGATGATCTCTCCGGCCGTGAGTTCGCTCTTCCCTTCAGGGGAATCCTGGGGGACACGTAGCCAGCAGTGAAGGCAGTTGTTGTTGCACCTGTAGGTCAAGTCGATGCTCCCCGCCAGGGGAAGGCGGGGCAGGGCCGCGACTTTTCTGCGGCTCGAGTGATCGCTCATGATGATTCCACCGACATCTTTATGCGTTCTCCTCCAGGGCTCGGCGGGCAAAAACGTAGTCCATTATACCCGGACATCAAGGATTTTGACAGTCCCAGGGCCCACGGTCAATGGCCCGCGCGGGGGATTCCGGGGGTGATATTCGGGCGCATCGCCTCCCCCCAAAAGGCGATGCCGGCCGGGCCTAGGCGTCCCCCGCAGGGTTCGTCCGCTTCGACTCCAGGACGAATGTCACGGGGCCGTCGTTAACGATATGGACGGCCATCACAGCTTGGAAGACCCCGGTCTCGACCCTGACCCCCAGACCTCGTACCGAATCCACGAAATGGGCGAACAGGGCTTCGGCCCGGGCCAGTTCTTCGGCGCCGTCAAAGCTCGGCCTCCGTCCCTTCCTGACCGATCCGGCAAGAGTGAATTGCGAAACTGCCAGGACCTCGCCGCCGACATCGGCCAAGGACAGGTTCATCTTCCCGGCTTCGTCAGGAAAAATCCGGAGCTCGACGGCCTTCAGGGCCAGGTGTTCGGCATCCCCTTCGGTGTCCCCTTTCTCGATTCCAACCAGAAGGCAGAGCCCGCGGCCGCTCCGGCCCACCGTCCGGCCCTCGACCTCGACCCAAGCCTCTTTCACGCGCTGCAGGACAATTTTCATCGCGTTCTCCCGTCCGGTCGATGGGCATATAGCGAAAAACGGGCGAGACGGCTTCGCGTCCTTCTCTTTGTTATTGTCATGTTTGACTTTATGGGACGTTTATTTTATCATAGATGCCTAATAAAGGAGAAAACGATGGCCCATCACAAATCCGCGATCAGGCAGGAGCGACGAAGCCTCCGCCGAGCCGCCGTCAACAAGCAAAACAAATCCACGATCCGCTCCCAGGTCAAGAAAGTCAGGGAAGCGATCAAGAATAAAGACGCCGAAGGGGCTAAGAAACTCCTCCCCGAGACCTTTTCCGTCATCGACAAAACCATCAAAAAGGGGACGATCCACGCCAGCAAGGGGGCCCGATATAAATCGAGGCTCAGCCTCCAGGTCACGAAGATCACCCCCAAGCCTTCGAAGTGACTCCCGCCTTTTTCCGCAGCCGGCAGTACTTGTAGAGAAAAATCTCGAACAACCTCTGCTCCTCGGCGCCCGACGATTTCATGAGGATGTCTACGTTCTCCAGGTCTTCGAGGAGTCCGGCGAGACCGGATTCCGGGATGCCCTCGACCGAGGCAAAAAAACCGGCGTATTTCTTTTGGTAGAGGTTCTGGAAAGTCTCCTGGATATAAGGGAAGAACAGCTTGAAGATCGCTTTTTTGTCGGCGGTCTTTTCCCGAAGCTGCGTCTGGGCCATGAGGATATTCCGGAAGAAGCCTACGATCCCACGAAGAATGTTCACGGGCTTCTCCTCGGCCTTGAACAAATTGTCAAGGACGATAAGACACTCCCGGAGGTCCGCCTTCTCCAGCGCGTTGTCCAGTTCGTATGACTCGAATTCCCGGACCCAGCCCGTCGCCTGGTTGACATCGGCTATATCGATAGTCTTCTTGTCATCCACGTAGACGGCCAGCTTTTTGATCTCGTTATCCATGCGCCGCAGGTCGCATCCGACGATCTCGATGAGCCTCAGGATCGCGTCCCGGGTCAGCGCTTTTCCCGCCGAGCGGGCCTTCTCCTGCATCCAGGCCGGGATCTGGTCAGATCGCAGGGCTTTAAGCTCCCTCGCGGCGACCCCCGGAAGCGACGAGAAGACACGGACCAGAACGTGGCTCTTCTTGATCTTGCCCGGCAGGACGACCACCATCAAGGTCCGGGAAGACGGGGAAGCGAAATAGGCCTTCAGGAGCTTTTCCTCCACCTCGGAGACGAGCTTGGCCTCCTTCTCGCCCCATTTGTCCGAGTCCGGCTTTTTCTCAGGGACCCTGACGACGACGATCCGCCAGGGCGAAAAGAGGAAGGGCATGGTCCTGGCCGTGTCGATGATTTCGGCCCATTTCGTCTCGTCCAGGTAAAAAAGATCGGGGCGAAAATCCCCGGCATCGGGCGGGATGAGCAGGGCTTGGAGATCGAGGACGAACCGCTCGGCGGGGTAAGTTTCCTCGCCGTAGAAAAAATAGCCCGGAGAAAGGGATTCTTCCCGGAGGTTCTCGCCCAGGGCCTGGCTGAACAAGAGCTAAAATCCTTCCAGGACGTTGACCACGATCGTCCTGGCGAAATCTTCCGCCACCTTGCTGATGGCCTCGGTCTCCTGGGACTCAAAATCGGACCCTTGCGGCACCTCATACTCCATCACGTAAACGAAGGAGGGGTTGGAGAAGAGGACCTTCTGGTTGACGAGGTCACGGAGGACGATCCTAGCCACAATGATGATTTTGAACCGGTCGGCGGAGGCCTCCCCGGAGAACGCAATGGGGTTGACGGTGAACGACTGGATATCTCCCAAAAGGACGGCATCAGCCTTGGCGTTCTCGGCCAGGACCTCCACTTTAGCCCGGGCCACCATCTCGTCGATGACCGCCCGGGTCAGCTTGAGGTCCAGTTCGTACCGCGTGGTCAGGTTCTTGAACATGGGGATGCTGATCCGCTTGATGTAAGAGGGGAGGTAGCTTTCCGTGCCGCGCAAGCGGTAGCCGCAGGAAAGCGCCAGGAGGCAGGCCGCGAGGAGTCCGATAAATCTTTTCATGGTTTTTCCCACACCCATCAGATGACGATACTGACCAGCTTGTTCTTCACGCAAATGACCTTGCGGGCCGATTTGCCGCCCATGGCTGTCCGGACCTTGGGCAGGCGCTGGGCTTCTTCTTCGAGATCTTTTTCGGCAAGGTCCCGGACCGCTTCGAACTTGTCCCTGATCTTTCCGTTGACCTGGACGACGATGGTCACGGTTTCCTCCCTGGTTAGGGCGGGGTCAAAGACCGGCCACGGCGTCCGGATAAGCATCTCGGAGTGGCCCATCTTCTCCCAGAGCTCTTCGGCGATGTGGGGGGAGAAGGGCGAAAGGAGCTGGACCAAGGCCTCCAGGGCGGAGCGGAGGGCCGCCTTGCCTTCCGAGCTTTGCCTGAGCGCGTCCCTGTCCTTCCTGACCAGGTTGTAGAGCTCCATGATGGAGCTCACCGCCGTGTTCAGGTGGAAACGGACCTCGATGTCCTCGCCGACCTTTTTGATGGTCTGGTGCGTCTTTCTGAGCACCCGGTCGACGCCCTCCCCAGCCGGATGGTCGTTGAACGGTCTCGATGCCCCGCCCGGGAAGATATCCAGGTTCTCATGGACGATCGTCCAGACGCGGCCGAGGAACCGGTGACTCCCTTCCAGACCCTCTTCCGCCCAGGCGAACTCCCTGTCGGGCGGCGAGGCGAAGATGATGAACAGCCGGAGGGCGTCCGCGCCGAACTTTTTCAGGATCTCGTCCGGATCAACAGTGTTCCCCTTGGACTTGGACATGGCCGACCCGTCCTTGGTCACCATCCCTTGGGCCAGGTAGTGCGGGAAGGGTTCGCTCACTTCGGTCAGGCCGAGGTCGCGGAGGACCTTGGTAAAAAAGCGCGCGTAGATGAGATGGAGGATAGCGTGTTCGACACCGCCGATGTAGAGGTCGACGGGAAGCCAGTAGTTCGCGGCTTCCGGCCTGAACGGGAGCTTCTCTTCCCGCGGGGACGTGTATCGGAAGAAATACCAGGACGAGTCGACGAACGTGTCCATGGTGTCGGTTTCACGCCGGGCCTTGCCGCCGCACCTGGGGCAGACCGTATGGACAAAGCTCTCAAGCCGCTCCAAGGGAGAGCCTTCTTCCCCCGTGATGGCCGCTTCGAGCGGGATCTCGACCGGGAGGTCCTCATAAGGAACGCCCACGGTCCCGCACTTCGCGCAGGTGATGATCGGGATGGGCGTCCCCCAGTACCTTTGGCGGGAGATCCCCCAGTCACGGAGGCGGAAGGTCGTGCTGCGGCGGCCGATGTTTTTCTCTTCGGCGTAGGCCCCCATCTTATCCATGGCCCCTGCGCACAACAGCCCGGAGAAAGGGCCGGAGTCCTGGAGGCGGCCATAGCTTTCGAAGGCCTTCCCTTCCTCGACCTTCTCCGCGGACCCTTCCTCAGGGATGATGACGGGCTTCGTCCGAAGCCCGTATTTTTGGGCGAATTCGTAGTCGCGTTGGTCGTGGGCCGGAACGGCCATGATGGCACCCGTCCCATAATCCATGAGGACATAGTTCGCGATCCAGACGGGCATGGGCTCGCCCGTGAACGGGTTGACGGCCCTGGCCCCCGTGTCGATGCCTTCCTTCTCGTCGGCCCCGAAGTCCCTTTTTGTCCGGGCGTCAGCGACGGCCTTGGCGATCCAGGCCTTGTGTTCCTCGCGGCGGGGGGAGGCAGCGATGAGGTCCGCCGCCATCGGATGCTCCGGCGAGATGACCAGGAAGGTCGCACCATAGATCGTGTCGATCCGGGTCGTGAAGACCTCGATCGACCGCGCCAAGGACGGCACCGGGAAGTCGATCATGGCGCCCCGGCTCTTACCAATCCAGTTCTTCTGCATGAGGAGAACGTGCTCGGGCCACTTGCCGAGCATCTCGTGGCCGGCGAGAAGCTCCTCGGCGTAATCCGTAATCTTAAGGAACCACTGCTCCATCTTCTTCTGGATGACCGGCGTGTCGCAGCGCCAGCACCCCCCGCCGACGACCTGTTCGTTGGCCAGGACGGTCCGGCACTGGGAGCACCAGTTGACCCAGCTTTCCTTCCGGAAGGCCAGGCCGCGCTCGAACATCTTG
>CAZSMW010000040.1:0-1542 GCA_964607985.1 uncultured Eubacteriales bacterium | reverse complement strand
CGTCCTCAAGCCCCCGTAGCGGAAGGGGGACCCGTCGGCTTTTTCGACGGGGGGAACCGACGGGACTGGTTCCCCGGGGGTCGGCAAACTACCTAATGCGTTCGTATTAGCTTGTGCTGTATTGACAAGCGTCCGCCCATAAGCTAAAAATGGCTTAAGGACATCATGGGAAACGCGCTTAAGATCGAGGGCCTCCACAAGTCGTTCAGCACGGGCTTCATCCCCAAGAAAAAGGAGATCCTGAAGGGGATCTCGCTCGCCGTCGAGGAGGGCGAAATCTTCGGATACCTCGGGCCGAACGGGGCCGGGAAGACGACCACGATCAAGTGCGTCCTGAGCCTCATCTTCCCGGACCGGGGGACGGTTGAGATCTTCGGCCGGCCGCACCTCTCGCCCAAGGCCAGGGAGAAGGTGGGCTTCCTTCCCGAGAATCCATACTTCTATGATTACCTGTCGGCCCGCGAGTTCCTCTCTTTTTACGCGGATCTGTTCCTCCTCAACAAGGCCGAAAAAGAGGCCCGGATCGCCTCCCTGCTCAAGCTCGTAGGCCTGGAGAAGGCCGCCGGCCTCCATCTCCGGAAATTCTCCCGCGGCATGCTCCAGCGCGTCGGGCTCGCCCAGGCCCTTATCAACGACCCTTCGCTCGTCATCCTGGACGAACCGCTCGGCGGGCTCGACCCTATCGGCCGGAAGGAGATCCGGGACATCATCGTCCGGTTCAAGCAGGAAGGAAAGACGGTCTTTCTTTCCTCCCACATCCTCCAGGACATCGAGATGATCTGCGACCGCGTGGCCATCATCGTCGGCGGCCGGATCATTAATCAAGGCACGCTCCACGACCTTATTTCGGAGAAGATCCTCTTCACCGAGGTGACGGTCTCGGGGCTCGCCTTCGCGGAGCTGGCCGGGCTGGGCGAGAGCCTGTCTGTTCACGGCGGGAAGGTCCTCCTCAAGGTCTATGACGAGGACAGGGTCGGCCGGGTCCTCGACCTCGTCCGCGACAAAAAGGCGAAGATCGAATCCCTCATCCCCCGCACCGAGACACTCGAGGACATCTTCGTGGACATGGTGAGGCGCACATGAAAGTCGGGACGATCGCGCTGAACACGTTCAAGGAGGCCAAGCGGGACCGGGTCCTCTACCTCCTCTTCTTCTTCGCGGCGGTCTGCATCGTCTTCTCCCGCGTCCTGGCCATCCTGACGGTCGGGGACCGGGTCAAGATCATCAAGGACGTCGGCCTGGCTTCGATCTCGCTCTTCGGCGTCCTCATGGCCATCCTGATGGGGACGGGGCTCGTCTACAAGGAGATCGACAAGAAGACGATCTTCACCCTGCTTTCGAAGCCCATCCACAGGGCCCAGTTCATCCTCGGGAAGTACCTGGGCCTCGTCCTGACGCTCTTCATCATGACGGTCCTCATGGCCATTATCTTCCTGGCCGTCCTCTTCTTCCATACGTTCAGGGTCGAATGGCCCATGCTTACAGCCATCCTCTTCATCTTCCTGGAGCTCATGCTTATCACGGCCGTGGCCATCCTCTTTT
>CAZSMW010000039.1:0-4461 GCA_964607985.1 uncultured Eubacteriales bacterium | reverse complement strand
AGGAGGAACCCGGGCATGACGACGAGGAAAATGAGCGTCCGGGCGTCCCGGCCGATCTGCCGGAATTCCTTCTTGACGACGGCCCGCAGGCAGCATAAGCGATGGGGGACACGCACCGAATTCACTTTGTCCCCCGCGAGTCCCCATCTTCCGATTCCTGTTCGATGCGCTGGATGAAGACGTCCTCGAGCGAGGGGACAATCCGGTCCATGCGCCTGACCGCAATGCCGTTCGCTTCGAGCAGGCGCCGGACCTTCGCCTTGCCCTCCGCTTCGTCCCCGACGCTTACGTGGAGATAGGTGCCGAAGATAGAGGTCTCGAGGACCCAGTCTTCCTTTTGCAGCATCTCCATGGCGTCCACGGCCCTGTCGCATTCCACCTCCAGGATGGGGTTCCGGATGTACGTCCGCTTCATCTCCCGGGGGCTCCCGCCCGCGACCAGACGCCCGGCGTGGATGAGCCGGATGTCGTTGCAGTATTCGGCCTCGTCAAGGTAATTGGTCGTGACGAAGACCGTGACCCCGCCTCCGGAAAGACGGTTGATGAGCTCCCAGAAGTTCCGCCGCGACACCGGGTCCACCCCGCCCGTCGGCTCGTCGAGAAAGACGATCTCCGGTTCATGGAGGATGGCACAGCCCAGGGCCAGCCTCTGCTTCCAGCCGACGGAAAGCTCCCTCGTCAGGCTGCGCTCCCGGCCCAAAAGTCCGGCCATTTCCAGGACCCAGGGCATCTTCTCCCGGACCCTGTCCCTGGAAAGTCCATAAACGCCCCCGAAGAACGAAATGTTCTCGTCCACGGTGAGGTCCTCGTAGAGTGAGAACTTCTGCGACATGTAGCCGATACGCTCCTTGACCCGGTCCGGCTCACGCCCGATGTCGAAGCCCCCGACGGTCGCCGTGCCGGAGGTCGGACCGAGCAGGCCGCAGAGCATGCGGATCGTTGTGGACTTGCCCGCGCCGTTCGCGCCCAGGAAGCCGAAGATCTCGCCCCTCCGGACATCGAACGTGACATGATCCACGGCCGTGAATTTGCCGAAGACCCTGGTCAGGTCGCGCACTTCGATCGAATTTCCCGTCATCGCCGGCTCATCCCCTCATTCTCCGACCGCCTTTGCCAGCCCGGCCTTGGCCAACTCGAGGTCCACGAGCGCCTGGGTGTGGCCCGTCTTGGCCTGAAGGAGCGCCGTCTCCGCGTCCAGAACCTCGGAGTTGAGGGCGACGCCTTCTTTGAAGCGCTCGTTCGTGACCCGCAAGTTCTCGTCGGCCTGGGCGACCGCAACCCCGGCAACGTCGATCTTCTCCCTGGCCGACTTGAGGGCCAGCCAGCTTTGCCGGACCTCCACGGCCGCGGCGTCCCTCAGCTGTCCGAGCACATCCAGGGCCTGGGCAAGCAGGGCCTTGGCTTGTTGGGTCTGCCGGAGGGTTGCGTTCCAGTTCCAGAGGTCCATGGACACGCTGACGCCGAGGTCCCAGGTCGAATAGAACCTGTCCTTGGCCGGCATGAGCCTCGGGTTCGGCCTCAGATCATAATAGTTACCGGTCAATATGACTTGGGGGAACCAACCGGACCTGGCCAGGGTGACGCCTGCCTCGCCGGCCTTTACCCTGAGGTCCATGGCTCTGAGTTCCGGCCGTCCGCCCAACGCCTTGTCGACGAGGCCGTCGAGGCCGCCCCGCCCTCCGGGCATCTTTCGTGCTCCGGCCTCGAGTTCCTCTATCGTCGCCGCCGGTTCGATCGGATCGTCAAGTTGGGCGCCGATGAGGCTGTTGAGCCAGACGGCGGCCATCTCGACGCCATTGGCCGCATCGAGCCGGGCAAGTTTCACGTTCGAAAGCTGGACCTCGGCCTTGAGGACCTCGTTCCTTGTGAGCAGTCCCTGCTCGAAGAAGTTCCGGACGTCGGCGAGGTGAGCCTCAACTTGGGCCACGCTTTCGTCGACGACCTTCTTGAACTCCCCGGCCTTGAAGAGGTTCCAATAGGCGTTCTTGACTGCGAAGATGACCTGGTTCCTATCGCCGGCCAGGTCCTCCACGGCCGCCTGCGCGCCAAGCCTGGCCATCGCGGCGCTGCTTTGAAGCCGGAACCCGGTGAAGAGCGGTTGTTGAAGGCCCATCCGGACCGAATAGTTATCAAAATAATTGGGCGAAACGACGAACGTGGACGGAACCGTGAGGCCAGACGGAAACGGCAAATGGACCTCGAAGGGCGGGACCTCGCTCAGCCTCGTGTAGCCGCCGCTTAGTTTGAGAGACGGCAGGCGCGAGGCGTTGACCTCTTTGGACCTGGCGGTCGATGCCTCGACGCGCGCTTCCGAAGCGTGGAGCGCTTTGCTTGTCTTGAGGCCCATCTCGACGCATTCTTCCAGGGACAGGACCTTTTTTACCGGTTCCCGGACATCCTGGGCCGCGGCCGGAAAAGCCAACGCGACGGCCAGGACGAGAGAGAGGCCGGCCGCTGCCGGTCTGGTCCTGCTCTTTTTTTCGTTCATGATCGCTCTCCCTTCTTAGGATCCCTCGTGACCGAGATGAAGACGTTCTCGAGAGAGGGCGGAATCTTTCTCCAATCGGAGACCTCGATCCCGGCCTCGCGCAGCCGAGCCGCGATGGCCGGGAAGTCCCTCTCGGCGTTATCGACCACGAGGTTCAGCCGATCGCCGAAGATCTGGACCTCCCCCGCGTCGGGCCGGCCCCTGAGGAGGTCGAAGGCCCGGCGGATCTCGCCGCAGATGACCTCGACGACCTCTCCTTTCATAAGGCGCTTGACGGCCTGGGGGGTATCCGCGGCCAGGAGACGCCCGTTGTTCATCAATCCGACCCGTGAGCATCGTTCGGCCTCATCGAGGTAGGGCGTCGACATGAAAATGGTGATCCCGGTCCTGAGGAGACTCGAAAGGATCTTCCAGAAGTCCCTGCGCGAGACCGGGTCGACTCCCGTCGTCGGCTCATCGAGGAGGAGGAGACGGGGCGTATGGATGAGAGTGCAAGCCAGGGCCAGCTTCTGTCTCATGCCTCCCGACAGACGCTCGGCCAGGCGCGTGCGGAAGGGCGCCAGGCGGGTAAACTCGAGGAGTTCTCCGCGCCGTTTCTTGTAATCCCTGACCTTGTGAATCTCGGCGAAGAACTCGATATTCTCGTCGACGGTCAGGTCGCCGTACAGGCTGAACCGCTGCGAGAGGTAGCCGATGTCATTCTTGATCAGCGCCGCTTCGTTGACCAAGTCCCGACCGAGGACGCGGGCGCCGCCTGAGGTAGGAGCCAGGATACCGCAGAGCATCCGGATGGCCGTCGTCTTGCCGGCCCCGTCCGGTCCGACGAGGGCGAACATCTCTCCGGCCCCGACGTCGAGGTCGAGACCGTCCACGGCCCTGATCGGACCGAATTGCTTGGTCAGGCCGGAGGTTTCAATGACCGGGTCCATCGCCGCCATCCTTTCCGGCTTTTCCCTATTGTCTGTCCGTTCGAGCCGCGGCCAGGAGGGCGTCGGCCGGCATCCCCGGCTTGAGGAGGCCGTCCGGGTTCGGAACCTCGACCTTGACTCCGAAAACGAGCTTGACCCGGTCTTCCCGGGTCTGGACGTTCTTCGGCGTGAACTCGGCCTCCGGCGAGATGTAGGTCACGCGACCCTGGAACGTCCGGCCCGGGGCGGAGTCGATTGTCACCTCGACCTCCAGACCCAAGCCGACGCGGCCGAGCTCCTTCTCCGTGACATAGATCATGATATGGACGTTGTCGAGCTCGGAGACGGTCAGTACGGTCGCCCCGGGCGAGATGAGCTCGCCGGCCTCGACAGGACGGCGCGTGACGACACCGTTCACGGGAGAGGTGATCGTGCAGTCGGAGATCGTCTTCCTCAGGAGGTCGACCGAAGCCTGGGCCTGGGCGAGGCGCGCCTCGGCGGCCCGGATCTCCTCGGGCCGGGACATCTGCCTGAGCTTCAGGAGCGCCTCCCGGGCCTGAGCTTGTTGAGCTTGGGCCACGATCAGGCGGGCTTCGGCATCGTCCTTCTGCTTGAGGGTCACGCTGCCCTTCGCGGCCAACTCGCGCATCCGCTTGGCGTCGTCGCCGGCGACCTTAAGGTTGGTATCGGCTTGTTTCAGAACTTCCTCTCCCTGCCTGATGTCTTCAACGCGGGCGCCTTTGCGAAGGAGGTCGAGTTGAGCCCCGGCGAGCGCCACCCCGGCCTCTGCTTGGCGAAGCTGGATGTCGGCTGTGTCGTGCTCGATGAGGGCAAGGACGTCACCCTTCTTCACCCGGCTCCCCTCATCGGCCTTGAGCGCCAGAACCTGTCCGCTGACCCTGGAGGCGACATTGACTTCGCGGGCCTCGATGGTCCCGGAAGCCAGGATACTCCCTCCGTTCTTCGCTCCCGAACACGAGACAAAGCCGCCGAGCGCCAGGAGGAGCGCCGCGGAAAAAATGAAAGCCGTATAACGGCCGCGCGCTTTTGTACCCATCAAAGGAC
>CAZSMW010000038.1:0-2270 GCA_964607985.1 uncultured Eubacteriales bacterium | reverse complement strand
AACCTGTTCCTGTCCGTGTGCTGGAAATCCATCCCGCTGCCTTGGCGGCACTCAATATCGCGACCGTCAGCCTGAGGTTCATGATGGATCCCATCCATACACCCTCCTATATCAAAAAAAGGTTTGATGGTCCCGTGGATTTTCAGCTCATGCCTTGCACATGATGACAGGCCTGCTGTTTAAATCGGAAACCCTTGCCCTATCCATCTTCTTGTGGGTTCAGTACCTGAATCCACAGCTCCGGGAAGAGGGCCTTTGGTCCGCTATGCTTTGGCTGATCTTAACCGTTGTCGATTTATAGCGGTACATTTCCGAATGCGGGGACAGGGCTTTCGTCCTTCTTTCCTCTAGAATTTTCCGGTATCGTCCAATCGGCTCTGGGATACCTGCTCGACCAGAAAATCGGTGTCTTTGTTCTTGCCCCGGTATATATCCTATGTATCGCCGGCGCTTTCTTTGCGGCCAAACATATCGGAAAGAGCATGAAACCCTTGCTTATTCTTTTTGTTACCTATTGGATATGCTGTTCGCTATTCCCGTATTGGGCGGGATTCTGCCCTCCGGGCAGACAGCTCCTCTGCGTGTTGTGGATACCGGCTTTGCTACTGGCAGCGGTCTTTGCAGAAAACAGGAACGGATTCGGACATGCTCTCACGGTGTCCGGGATCGGTCTCAGTGCAATAATTGCTTTTTTCGGGATCAGGAATCCTTGGCTGCTATACCAGGCAGATCTTGCCGATACGCTGACCACGCAGGGTGCATATGTGCCTATGGTGTCTTCAAGGAGCGGGGCAGTTATCGATTTGCGGAAATCTGTCCCGCTCCTGGTAGGCAGGGAGGGGGTCCAATGGTACCCCCTGACAGCCTGGGTCTGTGCGATCGCTCTTTTAGCATTTGGCAATGTGGAGAGATGGATTTGAAGAGAACCAGCCATGTGTCCTCGCCTCAGGGCATACGCTGGAAGGACCGGTTCTTTTGTTATGTCAACGTCAGGGAATACACCGGTTTCATACCCAGTGAACGCGCGGCGTCCAGCCGGGACAAGCGTCCGCTCGGTGTTTTTGTTGAGATAGGAGTGAACACAAAACCGCCGTCATCTCCCTGACCTTCCGGACGGGGGTTTGTTCCGGATTTGTCGGAGCAGTATAAGGAGGGCTTCGGGCAGAAATCTTCTGTTCGGATGGCGGATAAGGATCCGGGAAGCGCGCCAAGGATTCATGTAAAACCTCAGATAGGCCTTCTGCCTGATCGACATCAAACGCCGGTCGGGGAGGCTGCTCAAATTAACGTAGCCGCCTTGAAAACTGAACCAATCATCCGGCACACTGTCCCGCAAATTCTCAGGCACATAATCCCAAAGTTCGGTCGCTTTAAAGGGTGTCACGATGAAGAAGCTGGCCGTATGCAGATTCGAGCGCAGTGCGAAATCCAAAGTCAGCTTCATTTCCTCCTCGGTTTCATCTGGGAACCCCAACATGAAAAAGGCATGGGTGAAAATGCCCTGTCTCACGGTCTCTTTGATCGTCCGGCTGATTTTATCAAGAACCATGTTTTTTTTACTCAGGGTTTGTATTCTGGGACTGGCGCTTTCCACGGCATAGGAAATCATGACCGTACCCGCCCTCTTTAGAGCGGCTATCATTTCACCGTCCATCCGATCGCCTCGTAGTCCCGTGGGAAAGGAAAGTCTGATGTCCAGGTTCTCTTTGACGACACGGTCGCAAATGGCCATCAACCTGTCTCTGTCGAAGTTGAAGATATCATCACAGATCTCGAAATGCCGGATCTTGTACGTCCTGGCCAGGAGACTCCATTCCTCGATGACCTTATCGACGCTTTTGGCCCGGAATCTTTTTCCAAAAATGTTGTGGCAGTAGATGCAGCGATAGGGGCATCCTCGTGACGTCTGGACCGTCATGTTGCGCCGGCGGCCTATCGGACTGGCCGTGAGATGTTTCGTATAGAGATCCATATCCAGCAGATCGTAGGCCGGAATTGGGAGGGCATCCAGGTCTTCGATCAACGGTTGGGCGGGAGAATAAGCAATGACTCCATTTTCCCGATAAGCAAGGCCACGGACCTTATGGGGGGAGCCGTCCTTTGACAGGGATTCAAGGAGATCCAAGAACGTCTGCTCCCCTTCGCCGAACACCAGATAGTCGAATGGGGTCCTTTGCAGGATTTCCTTGGGAAATGACGTGGCGTAGGGTCCCCCGCCGACGAGAGTCACCCTAGGCATCTTTTGTTTAGATAAGCGGCCCAACTGTTCA
>CAZSMW010000037.1:0-6678 GCA_964607985.1 uncultured Eubacteriales bacterium | reverse complement strand
GGCCTTGTCCGTCTTCGGGTATTTGGTCTATGTCCAGGCGAGGTCGAAAAAAAAAGTTCGCATCCTCGTCTTCGTCATGATGGCCTCGGGCGTCTTCCAGGCCCTCTACGGCCTGGCCGAGTATTTCGGAGGGTCGCATAGGATTTTCGGCTGGAAAAACATATATTACCCGACGGCCGCGTTCGGCACGTTCGTCAACCGCAACCATTATTCGGCCTTCCTGGAGATGGTCCTGGCCCTGAGCATCGGCTATCTCCTGGCCAGGGCCGATTTCTTCGCGATGAAGCCGAATCTTTCGCTCAGGGAAAAGCTGGTCTGGTTCGGACAGGCGCGGCTCCAGAAGACGATCATCGCCGGCATCGTCCCGGTCATTTTGGGAGTGGGGATCGTTTTCTCGTGGTCGCGGTCGGGGGTCTTCGTTTTTCTGGCCGCGCTGCTGACGATGATCGTCCTGGTATCCTGGGCCGGGAAGCGCGGGGCGGAAAGCGGCGGAGAAGGGGGCGGAAAAGCGAGGTCGCGCCGTCTCATCCGGACCGTTTTCGCGGGGGTCGTCGGGATCGCCCTGATGCTGGGGATTTCCCCGCTTCTCGAGAGGTTCTCCGCGGAGATCGTGCGGAGTGAAGGCCGGCCGCTTCTTTACAAGTTCACAGGGGATGTGATCAGGGCTTTCCCCCTGTCCGGGGTCGGGCTGGGATGCTACATGTATGGCTACAACATGTTCGAGGCCCGATACACTCCCGGCCGGGCGACCCACGCCCATAACGACTATCTCGAGGTCCTGGCCGAAAGCGGCCTCCCCGGGGGGGCGGCGCTCGTCGCGGCCGGACTGGCGGCCCTGGCGGTCATGGCGGCCCGGTGGCTGAGGCGCCGCGACAATTTCGTGCGGGGCGTCGGCCTGGGCTGCGTCGCCGGGATCGCCGGGATTATGATCCACAGCTTCACGGATTTCAGCCTGAGGATGCCGGCCAACGCCGCCTATCTCGTCGCCCTCTACGCCCTCGGGCTCAGGGTGGTCGGGCTCAGAGAGTCGCGGGAATTGGACGGGAGGGCGGTCGGGAGCATGGCCGGAAGCCGGGCTGGAGCGAGCGCGGGGGATGCGGCCCGGGAAGCGGCGCGAAAAGCGCTCCGGAGGGAGAGACGGACCGGGATGTTCAAGGCGGCAGGCCTTGTCGCCGGCCTCGTCGCGCTCCTTTTCCTCGTCGTCAAGGAAAACATGGGTTTCGTCTGGCTCGGGAAGTACGAGGCGGCCCGGGCGAGGCTGGCGGGCGAAGGCCGAAGCCTCATGTCGGGATTCGCCGAGCTCGAGCGCCTTCTGGGGAAGGCGGTGCGGTGGTCGGGAAATCCCCGGTTTTTTAACGAGCAGGGCCGTCTTTATATCGAGATGGCCATCGCGGAGAACGAGTCGGAAGCGCCCGAGAGGCGGGACGCCTACCTTGATCGAGCGGAGGAGGCAGTCCGCCGGAGGATCGAGCGGAACCCGGCCGACGCCTTCGCTTACTACGACATGAGCAGGGTTTATCTCCTTTATAACTTTCCCCTTCTCACCTATCAGGATGCGGCCCGACGCTATCTGCGCCGGGCCCTCGTCTTCAAGCCGCACGACTTGTTTCTGAGCGTCGAGGCCGTTTACAAGTTCAGCGTGATGTGGGACGGGCTCGGCGGCGAGGAAAAAGCCTGGATGTTCGGCGAGATGCGATCGGTCTGGCCGGTCAACGAAGACCGATTCTATCCCGGGCTCGTCGGACGCTGGCAACGCGAAGTCAAGGATCTGGATAAGCTGAAAGAGATCCTCCGGCTCGACCCTCTGGTCTGGAGCCGGGCCTCCCAGTTTTTCCCGAAGTAGGGGTCAGGTCTCAACATTTAACAAAAAAGTTAAATGTTAAGACCCGACCCCTTTTTTTATTGACTTTTTTCCGTGTTTTAGATAATATTTGGGGCGGAAGGTTAATGATGAAAGGCTTCTTTAAATCTTTACTTGCTTTGCTCAGCCTGGCTTCGGCGTTCTTCCTCGGATTCCATCTCGGCAAGGAAAAAGAAAAGGCCAAGATCCCGAAGTTCCAGGACGAGCCCGACAAGCCCGCCTGAAGCTTCCATAGACTCCTCTCGGCGAAGAAGGCGTGACATGAGCTTCGGAGCGTACGGTCTATTGGTCATTTTTGGGCTTTTCATTCTGCTTCTCGCGATCAATCCCAAGCTTTCTTGCTTTGGGAAACGCATCAAATCGCCCTTTTATCCCCTTGCCCGGAAACGCCGTTTGAAGAAGAAGGCGGGGGAGGCCGGAACGGCCGGGGGAGAAGAAGGAGAGAACGCGCCCCGGAAGAAAACCGAAGATTACGGTTTCCGTCTGGACTGAAGGTGCGTCCGATTTCCGCGGAGCGTGAGACGTTGAGAGCCGGGCCGGCCGGGACCATGCCGTGGGCCCTGGGGGTTTTCATCGTCGCGTGTTTCGTCCTTGTCGCGCTCCAGGCTTGCGTTTCCGGTCCGCCCGTTCTTTCCCCTCCCCCAACCCAAATTGATGCCTTGGACGGCTACGGCTCACTATCCATCCGCAGGGAAAGCGGGTCCGTCAAGACTCGGTTCTCCTTTTGCTTCATCCTTCCGGGCACGGGCCGTATCGAAGCCCTCGACGTTTTCGGCCGGACGCTTGCCATCCTGATCTTCAAGGAAGGCGATTCCTGGCTGGCCCTCCCTTCGCGGCACGCTTACTGGACGGGCCCCGAGGTGGAGCTGATGGAGAAGTTCCTGGGCTTCGGGCTCAAGGCAGGCGAGCTGGCCCGCCTCCTCTGCGGGCGCTGGACCGGGCCCGGCGCGCCCGATGGGGCCGGCGGGTGGGCTCTCGACCGGGACGCCCGGGGGCGCGTCCTCGGCGGGGAAAGGGATGGTTTCCGCTTCGTGGTCGGCGAGTTCTTCGGCGGGGCATCCGTCCCCCGCACGGTCGCCTTCTCCCGGGCCGGGAGCTCCGGGAGGATCCGGGTCCTCAAAATCCAGTTCAACAGGCCGCCCCGCGGCGACCTCTTCGGACCGTCCGTCCTGAAAGGGCTGGAGCCGAAGACCTGGCCGGAGATCGAGGCCCTGCTCCAAGATGAAGATTAGGTCTTTCGCCAAGGTCAACCTCGGGCTTGAGGTGTTGGGAAAACGGCCCGACGGCTATCATGATATTCTTACGCTTTTCCAATCGATCGACCTGTCGGACGTTTTAGAGTTCGTCCCGGCGCCCGGCCGGGATACCCGGCTTTCCGGCAACGATCCCTCCGTCCCCTGGGACGAGAGGAACCTCATCCACCGGACTGCCGAACTCCTCCGGAGCGAGACGGGCAGAGGCGGCGGGGTCCGGATCGAGGTCACTAAATCCATCCCCGCCGGGAGGGGGCTCGGGGGCGGGAGCAGCAACGCGGCCATGACCCTGTTCGGCTTGAACATCCTCTGGGACCTCAATTTGAGTCCATCTGACTTGGCCAAGCTCGGGAAGATGATCGGGGCGGACGTCCCCTATTTCCTCGAAGGCGGCCTGTGCCTCGGCGAGGGGCGAGGCGACCAGCTGACCCCTTTGCCGGACCTTCCGCCCTTGTTTTACCTGCTGGCCTTCCCTCCCTTTCCCGTCGGAACGGCCGGGATCTACGCGGCCTGGCGTCCCTCCTTGACTTCAGCTGCTAAACCCAGTAGAATTAAGCGGTTTTTAGAGAACAAAGACTTTGGCCTGCTGGAAAACCAGTTAGAAGAAACGATCTTTCGATCTCATCCTCAACTCGAAGAGTTCAAGAGGTTCTTCCAAGGCCAGGGCGCGGAGGCCTCCTTGGTGAGCGGCACGGGTTCGACGGTCTTCGGGCTCTTCGCGGAGAAAGAAAAGGCCCTGGGAGGATGGCGGGAGCTCCGGAAAAGGGCGCCGGCGCTCCTCGTCAAGTCCCTGCCGCGGGAGACATATTGGAGAAGGCTTCGTGCTGGGGCGTAGCCAAGCTGGTAAGGCAACGGACTTTGGATCCGTCATCCGGAGGTTCGAATCCTCCCGCCCCAGTTCACATGAACTGAGAATTCGATTATAAAAGGACGCGACGATGAAAGTATTCGCAGGCTCATCCAATCCGGGCTTGGCCGGGGAGATCGTCAAGTACTTGAAGATCGGCCTGGGCCGCTCGGTGCTCGAGCGCTTTTCGGACGGGGAGATCCACTTCTACATCGACGAGAACGTCCGGGGCGAGGACATCTTCATCATCCAGTCCGGCTCCGCGGACGCCAGCTTCCACCTCATGGAGCTTTTCCTGATGATCGACGCCTTCAAGCGGGCGTCGGCCGAGCGGATAACCGCGGTCATGCCCTACTACTGCTACGCCAGACAGGATTGGAAGGACCGCCCCAGAGTGCCCATCTCGGCCAGGCTCGTGGCCGATCTCCTGGAAAAATCCGGAGCGGACCGGGTCCTGACCATGGACCTCCACTCCCCTCAAATCCAGGGCTTCTTCTCCATCCCGGTGGATAACCTGATGGCCGCGCCCGTGCTGGCGAACTTCCTCAAAGGCCTCGATCTCGAGAACCTGACCGTCGTATCGCCCGATGCGGGCGGTGTCGGCCGGGCCCGGGTCTTTGCCAAGAGGATGGGGGCCAAGCTGGCCATTATCGACAAGCGGCGTCCCGCGCCCAACGTAGCCCAAGTCCTGAACGTCATCGGCGAGGTCCGGGACCAGAATGTCGTCATCTTCGACGACATGGTGGACACCGCGGGGACGCTGGTCCTCAGTGTCGAGGCTCTCGTCCGGGACGGGGCCAAAAGGATCTTTTCGGCCTGCACGCATGCGGTCCTCTCCGGTCCCGCCATCAAAAAGATTGAAACGTCCTCGTTGGAAAGAATTTACGTGACCAATACCATACCGCTCACGGAAAAAGCCAAGGCCTGCTCCAAGATCCAGGTCCTTTCCGTGGCCGAGCTTTTCGGAGAGGCCATCCGCCGCATCAACGAAGGAAGCTCCGTCAGCTCTTTGTTCGTCTAAGGAGGAAAAGATGACGATCACGATCAAGGCCGAGAAAAGAGAAACCTTTGGCAAGAACGCCAGCCGGCAATTAAGAAAGCAGGGGTTCGTCCCCGCCATCCTGTACGCAGAGTCCGTATCCAGCGTCCCCCTGGCCCTGGATAAGAAGGACATCATCCGGATCATGAAGATGGAGACCCGCGAGAACACCATCTTCCAAGTGGGATTCAACGCCGAGCTCCGGGACGTCATGATCAAGGAACTCCAGGTCGACCCGGTGACGGACCAGCTTCTCCATGCCGACCTCATCCAGATCGCCATGGACAAGCTCATCAGGGTCACCGTGCCCATCGTTCCCAAAGGCGAAGCCTTCGGGGTCAAGACGGAGGGCGGGTTCGTCGACTTCGTCACGAGGGAGGTCGAGATCGAGTGCCTTCCTAAGGACATCCCCGACCGCTTCGAGATCGATATCAGCGGTCTCCATCTCCACCAGTCCCTCAAGGTCGAGAGCATTACGGCCCCCCCGGGCGTTCGGTTCATCAGCGAACCCGGCGCCGTTCTGGTCCTGATCAGCCTGCCGCACAAGGAAGAGGAATTCCCCGGCGAGAAACCCGAGGAGGTCGTGGCCGAAGAGGGCAAGGAGCCGGAGCTCATCAAGAAGGAGCGGGCTGCCGAGGAGCCCGAGGAAGACGGCAAGGCCAAGGGGAAGGAAAAGGAGAAGGAAAAGGAAAAGGAAAAAGGGAAGGAGAAAGGGAAGGGGAAGGAGAAATAACGGGTGTGGGCTGTCGTCGGCCTCGGAAACCCCGGGAAGCTCTATTCCGAAACGCGTCACAACGCGGGCTTCGCTCTGGTCAAGCGGATGGCCCGCGAATGGCAGGCCGACCTCCGCGGCAAGCGTTATCAGGCCAAGACGGCCGAGGTCGAGCATGGCGGGGACCGGGTGTTCCTGGCTTTACCCCAGACCTATATGAATAACAGCGGCCTCTCTGTCCGAGACCTCCTCAAGGGTAAGCGGGTCGAACCCGGGAGCGTCCTCATCATCTATGACGATCTTGATATCCCTATCGGAGACATCCGCGTCCGAAAACAGGGTACTGCCGGGACCCACAAAGGCATGCAATCCATCGTCCGGGAAACCGGCAGCACCCGGTTCCCCAGGATCCGCATCGGGATCGGGCCGCTGCCTCCAGGCCGCGACGCGGCCGATTTCGTGCTTTCGCCCTTCGCCCGCTCCGAAAAAGCCCTCTTGGCCGAAGCTCTGGACAAGGCCCGCGAGGCGGTCCTTCTGGTATTAGACGGCCGCATCGACCAGGCCATGTCCGCATTCAATTGATCTGGCCAGACACTCTTTCGCTTTTTAAGGTTTTAAGAAGAATCGAAGACCGCATAATCGGGCTTCCTCTTTTTAAATGAACGGGTCTCTTACGTTTGGTGTGGGCCAGGGCGGCCTTCAATTTCCGTGATGTCAAGAGGAGGGCATGGAGAAGGGCTTTGCTCCCGGCTCCGATAAAGAATCGCCTGAGACTCGCGTCCTTCTCGGCTCCTCAGGTCCAAGACTCCAGGCTAATCTAATGAACTGAAGGAAACCCATCCTCGGAGCCTTGGGCCCTCGGAGGCCTTCGGCTGCCCTCGTCGGACGCTCATCTCAGGCTGATCTCCGCATGGTCGCTGCAGCCCTTCTCCATGCCCTCCCATCACGGCCCTCGAAAAACGCTCC
>CAZSMW010000036.1:0-2612 GCA_964607985.1 uncultured Eubacteriales bacterium | reverse complement strand
ATCGTCTCCTGCGGCCAGGGGCAGATGGCTTCCCATGTCTACTTCACGCTGAAATACATCCTGGGATATCCGAAGGTCAAGAATTACGACGGGAGCTTCAACGAATGGAGCAACATCGATACCCTCCCCATCGAAACGGGTCTGGGTAAATAAGTATTTTCAAGGAGGAGAAAATGCTCAGGGAATTCAAAGAGTTCGCCATGAAGGGCAGCGTCCTCGACATGGCGGTGGGCATCATCATCGGGGCTGCGTTCGGAGCCGTCGTCTCGTCCTTTGTCTCCGACGTCCTCATGCCCCCCATCGGACTTCTCTTGGGGAACGTGGACTTTTCCAACCTTTACGTGGTCCTCACGGCCGGCAAGGTGGCCGGGCCCTACGCGTCATTGGCCCAGGCCCAGGCCGCCGGCGCGGTGACGTTCAACTACGGGCTTTTCATCAACCGTATCATCAGCTTCCTTATCGTGGCCTTCGCCCTCTTCCTGATCATCCGGAGCATGAACCGGTTGAGAAAAAAGGCCGAAGCCCCGGCTCCCGCCGCGGAGCCGGCGACGAGAGAGTGCCCCTACTGCTTCACGGCGATCTCCATCAAAGCGGTCCGCTGCCCGAACTGCACTTCGGAGCTTAGAAAAGGGTAAAAAGAAAGGCCGGATTGGTTGAATTTATGTACGTGTCCAAGGGAACGCTACGCCGGGCGCATCATTTCCCGGAGGTGTGATAAAGACCACGCCTTTCCGGATGTAAGAAAGGAAGGTGAAATTATGAGCCTGAAGCGTGTAGGTGTTTTCCTCGTCCTTGGCTTGTTCTTCATTCTTTTCATTTTTCCCGTCCTGTCCGGGTCGGCCCAAAAGACTGAAAAGGGTCCGGCCCAGGGCTTGAAAAATCCGCGTTCTTACACCGCACACCTCGTCGGCCACGCTCATATCGACCTGAGTTGGCTCTGGCGCTGGGAGGAAACGGTCGGCGAGATCGCCGTCCACACGTTCCAAGGGACGCTCGCCCAGATGAGGAAAATGCCGGGACTGACCTTCGCCCAAAGCCAACCGGCAATCTACGAGGCGATCGAGAAACTCACCCCCGTCCTTTTCGAAGAGATCAGGAGCATGGTGAGAAAGGGGACCTGGGTCCCGGTCGGGGGGATGTGGGCTGAACCCGACCTCAACATGCCGGACGGGGAATCGCTGGCACGCCAGCTTCTATACGGCAAGCGTTATTTCCTTAAGAAGTTCGGCGCGGATGTCACGGTCGGCTGGAACCCCGACTCGTTCGGTCACAGCTGGCAGCTTCCCCAGATCCTGAGAGAAGCCGGTATCGGGTATTATGTGTTCGGACGCTGCGCCCCGGAGAACGCTCCGGTTTTCTGGTGGGAGGGGAGAGACGGTTCCAAGGTCCTGTCCTATGTCCCCCAAGGATGGTATAACTACAATCTGAAGAACGGCCTCTCGGACATCTTCCGCGACGCGGCCGGAAAGACGCCGGCCAGGGACTTCATGGTCCTCTACGGCGAAGGCGACCACGGGGGAGGTCCGAGGGATGGTGACGTCGAAGCCTTCAAACGGTTCATGAAGGACAAGTCGCAGCCGAAGATGGAGTTCGCCGTGCCGGGAGCTTACTTTCGGAAGCTCGAATCGTCGGGGCTTCCGTTTCCCACAATCGCAAAAGAACTGAATTTTACGTTTCCTGCCTGCTACACGACCCAGACCGCGACCAAGAAGAACAACAGGAAGGCTGAAGGCCTGCTTCTGGCCGCTGAGAAATTTTCGGCCCTGGCCGTGACATCCGGATACCGCGATTACTATCCGGAACAGGACCTGAACGAAGCCTGGAAGATCGTCCTAAGGAACCAGTTCCATGACATTCTGGACGGCTCGAGCATCGGCCCAGTCTATGACGAGGTCCAAAGATTCTATGATGAGGCTTTCGAGAGAGGGGAACGGGCCCTGGATTTTTCTTTAGAAACCATTGCCGGGGCCATCGACACGAGGGGGGAAGGGATCCCCCTGATCGTTTTCAATTCCCTTTTTTGGGACAGGACAGAACCCGTCACGACCGAGATCGACCTCGGCCCCGGTCCGGCGCCTTCGGCGATCCGGCTGCTGGATCCGGCCGGCAAGGAGGTGCCCGTTCAGATCTTGGGCAGGACCGAGAAAGAAGGCCGGACGATCACCCGCATTGTGTTCATCGCGCCCGGGGTGCCATCCTTCGGCTACAAGATGTTCAGGGCTCTCGCCGCCGGCTCTCCCGCGGACGTCGCGTCTTCCCTTGAAGTCTCGCCGACGGGCCTGGAGAATGAATACTTCAAGATCGTCCTTGATGAAAGGACCGGCTGGACGAGGAGCCTTTTCGACAAAAGGACCGGCCGCGAGATGCTGGCTGGCCCGGCCAACGTCCTCCAGGCTATCGCCGACAAACCTAAATCCATGTCGGCCTGGGAACTGGGGTTGAAGGACAAGATCGCCGACATCGGGGAGAACGGGGCGGAGATAGAGGTCGTCGAACGGGGCCCGGTCAGGGGTGTCCTCCGCGTTCGAACGTCGTTCGGGAACTCGACATTTGAACAGGACATCATCCTGTATGCGGGTGTCGCACGCGTGAACTTCGCCATGAAGCTGGAT
>CAZSMW010000035.1:0-12626 GCA_964607985.1 uncultured Eubacteriales bacterium | reverse complement strand
GATAGGAATCATTGCCCTTTGCCTCGGCATAGTCTGGGTTTTCGTTAAACTCTACCAGTGGGCAGCACGAACACCTGACCTCGCGGTCAAGAAATTCGACATCTCAAAGCTGGCCGAGAGAAAACCCGAAAAATCCATCGTTGTCCTTCCGTTCGCCGATCTCAGCCCACAGAAAGACCAGGAGTATTTCTGCGATGGGATGACCGAAGAGATCATCACAGATCTGTCCCACGTCCATGAGCTTCTGGTGATTTCTCGGAGCTCTGCGATGACGTTCAAAGGAACGACAAAGAAAATCCCTGAAATTGCCGGAGAACTAAATACCCGATACGTGCTTGAAGGAAGCGTCAGAAAAGCGGGCAATGACCTCCGGATCGCCGCTCAGCTTATCGACGCCACTAATGACGCCCATATCTGGGCGGAAAAGTATTCGGGCACGCTGAATGATGTCTTCGACATTCAGGAAAATGTTTCTCGTTCCATTGTCAAAGCTCTCAAGCTAATGCTGACTTCCGAAGAAAAGGAGAGATTAGCCTCAAGGCCCATCGATAATATTGCAGCCTATGAATGTTACCTCAAAGCAAATGCGGAGGTAAATAAATTAACTGGCGACGCCATAAATCGTGCCATCCGGAATTTGCAGAATGCCCTCGATATCATGGGCGATAATGCCCTTTTGTATTCAGGAATGGCCTACGCGCACCTCCAGCTCGTAAACGTCGGTGTCGAACACGAAGAGTGTCTTGCCAGGGCAGAAGAGTTTGCGAAGAAGGCTCTATCACTTGACCAGGGATTTGCCAAGGCTCACGCCATGCTTGGGTGGATTGCTTGTTGGAGCGATCCACGAGCGGCGAACGATCACTTTAAAAAAGCCTTTTCGATCAGCCCAGATGACACGTTGGTATTGCAGGGTTTTTTGGTTTATTATGTTACAGAGGCGGGGAAAATCGTTGCAGCAGCCCGGCTGTTAGAAAGGCTCGTTCAAGTAGATCCGCTGGATTTTATAACTAAATGGATGCAGGGTGCGATACATTTTTATAATGGAGAATACAGCCTTGCACTCCCGCCGTGGCAAAAATTATATGATCTATATCCGGAAAATCCAGTTGCCCAATTCTATCTTGCGGCGATAATGGTCTATTTGGGCCAATTGGATTCGGCTTTCTTTATAATTGATAAGAGTGCGAGCGCAACACCAAGCAATGCTTTCACAAAGCTCGGCCTCGTGCTTAAGTACGCAAAAATAGAGGACAAGGACAAAACATTCTTAGAGATGACACCCGATTTCAAAAAAACCTGCCATCGCGACATTACCTTTTCGCACCATCTTGCCGGCATCTTTTCTCTTTTGGGTTCCAAGGAGGACGCTCTGGATTGGCTGCAGAACGCAATCAATCGGGGTTTTATAAACTATCCGTTGCTCGCGGAAAAGGACCCCTGGTTGGCTAACATCCGCAGCGAGCCACGCTTCAAGAAGCTCATGGAGCGAGTGAAATACGAATGGGAGCATTTTGAGGAATGAGAATAGAATGAGCTCCGGTTTAAGGTCTTTCTTCTCAAATCTAAGGAAGAAGAGGATCATCGAAATCCTGGCCGCTTTTATTGCCGGCGGATGGCTCATTATAGAATTCGTAGACCGGATTCTGATTGCTCATTATCATTTTCCGGACAAAACAATCTATATGACGTCTGGCTTCCCTTGATGACATTTGACCATTTCTTCGACGCTGTCCGTTCGGATCCACGGTTCATAGACATCCTGCGCCGGATGAACTTCCCGAAATGAACATCGGTTCCACAAAAAGCCTTTTCATGTGATCGGAGGGCCAAGCGTTCCGGGCTTCAAGCTCGTATCATCCGCTGAACCTCGATCAGAACCGCCATCTTGAGGAGATCCGACCAAATCGGCAGGACCGGTCATCATGACGTTACCTTGACAAACGGCAATATGCGGTTGATTTGGGTCCGGAGACGTGCTATATCAAAGCCTTGGATTCTATGTAAGGAGATACCCATGTTCGAGAAGAAGATTTATATCCGTAGACGGAACCTGCTGAAGAAACGCCTGGGATCCGGGTTCGTTCTTTTTCTCGGAAACGGGGAAAGCCCGATGAACTATCGGGCCAACGTTTATCCCTTCCGTCAGGACAGCTCGTTCCTCTATTTCTTCGGATTGGACAGCCCCGAACTGGCCGCGGCGATCGATATTGACGAGAACAGGGAAATTCTCTTCGGCGACGACGTCGGGATCGAGGACATCATCTGGGTGGGCCCTCAGCCCAAGTTGAGGGACCGGGCGGCCCAGGTCGGGGTCAAGGAAACTCTCGCTTTCGGAAAACTTGACGACATCGTCAAAGCCGCGCTGGAAAAACGGCGTCCGGTCCACTTCCTCCCGCCCTATAGGGCGGACATCTCCGAGAAAATCGGCGAGTTGACGGGGACGCCGGCGCGCGAGGTCCGGTCCAAATCCTCGGAGGACCTCATCAAGGCCGTCGTCGAGCAGCGCTCGGTGAAATCGGACCAAGAGATCGGCGAGATTGAGGAAGCCCTGGAGATCACGTATCCCATGTATATGGCGGCCCTGGAGATGTCCCGGGCCGGGCGCTTTGAACGGGAGGTGACGGGGGCGATGGAGGGGATCATGCGCTCTCTCGGCGGAGCCTTCGCTTTTCCGCCCATCGTGACCGTCAACGGGCACATCTTCCACAACACTTTCGCCGGCAATATCCTCAAGAAAGGCCGGATGCTCGTGGCTGACTGCGGCGCGGAGTCGTCTCTCCACTACGCCTGCGACATCACGCGAAGCATCCCCGTCGGCGGCAGGTTTAACCGCAGGCAGAGGGACATCTACGAGATCGTCCTCGAAACCCAGCTCACGGCCATCGCAGCCATGAAGCCGGGGATCAGGTTCCGGGACATCCATCTGAAGGCGGCCCGGACGATCGCCGACGGACTGAAGGACCTCGGATTGATGAAGGGCGACCTGGACGCGGCCGTCGAGAAGGGCGCCCACGCGCTCTTCTTCCCCCATGGCCTCGGCCACCAGCTGGGTTTGGACGTGCACGACATGGAAAACCTGGGGGAAACCCACGTCGGATATGACGCGAACATCAAGCGGAGCGAACAGTTTGGACTCGCCTATCTGAGGATGGCCAGGGAGCTCCGGCCCGGCCATGTCATGACGGTCGAACCCGGCGTCTATTTCATCCCCGCCCTCGTCGATGAATGGCGTAAGAACAGGAAACATACCGACTTCATCAATTACGATAAAGTGGAGACGTTCCTCGATTTCGGCGGCATCCGCATCGAGGACGACGTTCTGGTGGTCGAGAAAGGCCGCCGGGTCCTCGGCCGTCCGATCCCTAAGACGGTCAAGGACGTCGAAAACGCGGCCTCTTGAGAACGGGGGGCATGCTTTAAGGAACGAGCTATGCGCGACACGAAATTGAGGATCGCCCTAGTCCAACAGCGCTCCGGTCCTGATGTGGAAGAGAACATCGAGCGGGGGGCCCGGAGCTTCGCTAAAGCGGCCCGGGCAGGAGCCCGCCTGATCGCCTTCGCGGAGCTTGCCTTCTCGAGGTTCTACCCGCAGGTCCCGGCGGCCAGAGGGTCCCGGGCCAAGGCGGAGCCGGTCCCCGGCCCGATCACGGACAGGTTCCGGAGTCTGGCCAAGGAATACGGCGTCGTCGTGGTCCTCAACCTTTTCGAACGGAAAGGCGGCCGGACCTTTGATTCCTCACCGGTCATTGACGCTGACGGAAAGCTTCTCGGCGTGACGCGGATGATGCACATCATGGAAGCTCCGGGCTTTCACGAGCGCGGATACTATCACCCGGGCGGCGCCGGGAAGCTCGTCTACCAGACGGCCGCGGGACGTTTGGGGGTTGCCATCTGTTATGACAGGCATTTCCCGGAATATATGAGAGGGTTGGGACTTCTGGGCGCTGAGATCGTCATCATCCCTCAGGCCGGGGCCGTTGGGGAATGGACCGAGGGCATCTTCGAGGCGGAAGTCCAGGTCGCCGCCTTCCAGAACGGGTATTTCGCGGCCCTGGTCAACCGCGTGGGACGTGAGGACGCTCTTCGCTTCGCGGGAGAGTCCTTCGTCGCCGACCCGGACGGCCGGGTCATTGCCCGGGCCCCTCAAGGCCGTAATGCCGTCCTCTTCGCGGATTGCGACTTCGATAGGATCCCCAGGTCCGCGGCCAAGAGGCATTTCCTCCGGGACCGGCGGCCAGGCGCTTATGGGAGATTCGGCCTCACGGTCGGTGAATGAGATGGACAGCTGGTACGTGATCAACATCAAACCCAAGAAGGAGTTTCAGGTCGAAAAGCTGTTCATGGAAGGGGGCTTCACGATCTACAGCCCGAAGTACCTCTTCGAAAAATATATCAGGCCCTTTTTCCCGGGCTACGCGTTTTTACGGTTCGATCATCCCGCTCAATATCAAATGGTTAAATACACGCGGGGAGTCAAAAAGATCGTCGGGAACCCCGAGGGCCCCATCCCCGTCCAGGAAGAGGTCATCAGGGAGCTCCGGGCACGGGAGAAGGATGGCCATATCGAACTTGATAAGTACGGACAGGAGCCCGGCATCGGGGACGAGATCGAAGTCGCCGAGGGGCCCCTCAAGGGCCTCAAAGGGATCTTTAAGAAGGAGCTCGATGAAAGGGAGCGGGTCATGATCCTCCTCAACTACGTCTCCTACCAGGGCATGCTGCTCATCGAGAAGAAGAAACTGAAGAAGGTCATGAAATAAGCGGAGGAGCAAAGCAGCATGAATGTGCCCAGCTTAGACCTGAAAGCCCAATATCTGACCATCCGGGATGAGATGGATAAAAAGATCTTGGAGGTCCTCAGTTCCCAGGGGTTCGTCCTGGGTCCCGAGGTCGAGTCCCTGGAGAAAGAGCTGGCTGCCCTGCACGGCGTCGGTCACGGGATCGGCGTGTCTTCGGGGTCCGACGCTATTCTCGTTAGCCTGATGGCTCTGGGGATAGGGGAGGGGGATTCTGTGGTGACGAGCCCGTTCACCTTCTTTGCGACCGCGGGCGCCGTCACCAGGCTCAAGGCCTGGCCTGTCTTTTGTGATATCGATGAAAAGAGCTTTAATCTCTCGCCGGAATCGCTGGGCCTGCTCCTCAGAAAAGAGGTCCGGGAGAAGGGGAACCCGCGCATCAAGGCGATCATCCCCGTCCACCTCTATGGCCAATGCGCGGCCATGGACGCCATCAACGACCTGGCCCGGGAATACGGGCTTGCGGTTATCGAGGACGCCTGCCAGGCCGTTGGCAGTGAGTATCCCTCCATACTCGGGACCAAACGGGCCTGCGCCCTGGGAACCGCCGGAACACTCTCGTTCTATCCAACGAAGAACCTGGGCGGCCTCGGGGACGGCGGAATGGTCCTCACCAACGACGGAAGGCTGGCCGCTAAAGTCCGAGTCCTCCGGGTTCATGGCGAATCCCGTCGCTACTACTATGACGCCATCGGCGGAAATTTCCGGCTGGATGCGCTCCAGGCGGCCGCTCTCCGCGTGAAACTCAGGCACTTCAGGGACTGGCAGGAAAAACGCCGGAAAAGGGCGGAGGTTTACCACATGAAGCTCCATGAAGCGGGCTTGCCCGGAGACGGCTCTGTCTCGCTTCCCCATGCCCTTTACAAGGATTCCGGGGTCGCGAACTACCACACCTATCACCAGTACGTGATCCGGGCCAAGGACAGGGACACGCTCCAGGCCTCTCTCAAAGAGAAGGGGGTCGGGACGGCCGTTTACTACCCCCTGGGGCTCCATATGCAGAAATGTTTCTCGGGTCTGGGCTATCGGCCCGGGGATTTCCCGGTCACAGAGAAGGCGTGTCGCGAGGTCCTGGCCCTGCCGATGTACCCGGAGCTGACGTCCGAGCAGCAGGACTACGTTGTTTCCTGTATCGCCGAATTCTATCGGAAGCGCTGATCCCGGCGCCCGTCATTCAAGGGCCTTCAACCCGTCCAGAAACGGCCAGTTCAGGCCGTTCTCTTTATAGTGTCACTCCCTCTTTTCCGTTTTTTCCCGACGTAAAAAAACGCCCGGGATCCCGCTCTTCCGTAGCCTCCTCCTCCAGGGGTTTCAACACGAAGGATGTCCCCGGGTTCGACCCTCAGGTTGAACTTTGAGCCGAGGGCGGTTTCCCGGCCCTTCCGGATGAGCGTATTCTTCCCCAAGGCGCCGGCGCGGCCGCCTTCAAGACCATACGGCGGGAACTTCCGTCGTTCGGAGATGATGGTCAGCTGCGACGCGACCAGGAACTCATATTCTCGAACGATGCCTTCGCCGCCGTTGAACCAGCCTCGCCCCCCCGAATCCGGACGAAGCCCGTATCTCAGGATCCTGACGGGTAAATAATTCTCCAGCGCCTCGACGGGCGTGTTCAGGGAATTCGTCATGTGGGTGTGAACGCCGCTCAGGCCGTCCCGCGTCGGGCTCCCTCCCATCCCGCCCCCGATCGTTTCGTAATAGGCAAAGCTTCTCTCTCGGACAGGGTCTCGGCCGCCGAAGGCGACGTTGTTCATGGTGCCGGAACTCGCGGCCGGGATCCTTCCCGGCAAGGCCTTGGCCAGCGCCCCGAGGAGGACGTCCACGATCCTCTGGGACGTCTCGACGTTTCCCCCAACGGTCGCGGCCGGGAACTCGGCGTTGACGATGAGGCCCTTCGGCGCGATGATCTTCAGGGGCCTCAGGAGCCCCGTGTTGAACGGGATGTCCTCATTGACGAGCGCGCGGAAGACATAGAGAACGGCTGAACAGGTCACGGCGAAGTTAGCGTTGACGGAACCCGACACCTGGGGCGCTGATGAGGAAAAATCGACTAGGGCCGTGTCCCCGCGGACCTCGATCTCGACGCCGATCCGGACCGGGCGGTCCGATATCCCGTCGTCGTCGAGAACATCCGAAAAGACATACGTCCCGTCCGGGATCGACCGGATGGTTTCGCGAAGGACGCGTTCGGTATAGTCCTGGACGAGGCGGCCGTAGCGGATAACCGTGGCCAGCCCGTATCTTTCGATCGTTTCCAGAATCCTTCGCCTGCCGATGCCGTTGGCCGCCACCTGGGCCAGGATGTCGCCGCGCCTCTCGTCCGGCGTCCGGACGTTGGAGAGGATGAGGGCGAGGATGCCGTCATCGACCTTTCCCTTTCGGATGAGCTTGAGGGGCGGGATGATCAAACCTTCCTGGAAGATCTCTTGAGCCAGGGGCATCGACCCGGGGGTCATGCCGCCGACGTCGGAATGGTGGGCGCGGTTCGCGGCGAAGAAACGGAGTTTGCCGCGGACGAAGACCGGAGAAACGCAGGTGATGTCCGGGAGGTGGGTGCCGCCGCGGTAAGGATCATTGAGGATGACCAGGTCCCCCTCCTCGAACCGGACGCTCTCCATGGCCGCCCGGACCGAAAGCGGCATCGCCCCGAGATGGACGGGGATGTGCGAACCCTGGGCGAGGGTCTCGCCGCGGTCGTTGAAGAGGGCGCAGGAGAAGTCTTTCCTCTCCTTGATGTTGGGGGAGAGTGCGGTTCTGCCGAGGACGGCCGCCATTTCTTCCGAAATGGAGATGAAGATGTTCTTGAAAAGTTCGAGCTCGATCGGATCGTATCTTTCCATTCCAGCCTAGCCTTTTCTTATGATCAGGTTCAAGAAGGGGTCCACGCGAGCCGTGTATCCCGGGGGAAGGTATGCCGTTGATTCCGGATCGATGACGAGGGCCGGTCCGGTGATCTTCGTTCCGGCCTCGAGACGGGACCGGTCGTAAACTGCGGCTTGATGAGGACGGCCCTTCACGCACAGGGTTTGCGTCTTGATCGCCGCGCCCTTCGGCGGAAATCTCCGTTCCCGGTTCTTTTCAAACTCGACCTTTTCGGTGACGCCGACGGTTTTCAGCCGGATGTTGACGATCTCCACGGCCCTGTCCCGATGACGGTAGGAATAGAGTTTTTCGTGTTCGCGATGGAACGCCTCGAAAAGGGCCCTGCGTCCCGCGCTTCCGGTCCTGAACGGGACGGAGATCTCATAGGACTGCCCGAGGTAACGGAGATCGACGAACCGCTGGAAAAAGATATCCGCGTTCCTGAATCCGTCAGCCCTCATGTCCTCGAGGCCTTTAGACTCCAGGACACGAAAGGATTTTTCGAGTTCGCCCGGACGAACGGCGGCCGCGTTCTTCAGGATCGACATGGAGTCATCCCTGACGGAATCGGCGAGCAGGAGGCCAAAGGCGGACAAGACCCCCGCGTTCCTGGGGACGATCACCCGGGGCATCCGCAGATCTTCCGCCATTTCCACCGCGTGCATGCCTCCGGCGCCTCCGAACGAGAAGAGGGAAAACTCCCTGAGGTCGAAACCCCTCTCAACAGAGATGACGCGGATGGCCTTTTCCATATTGGCGTTGGCTACGGCAATAACACCGAGGGCCGTCTCGATAAGAGACTTCCCGATCCGGGCCGCCAGCCGGCCTATGGCCTTTCGGCTCCGTTCCGGCTGGACGGACATCCTGCCGCCTAGAAAGAAATCAGGGTCCAGGCGCCCCAGAAAAAGGTCGGCGTCCGTCACGGTCGGCCGGTCTCCTTTTCCGTAGCAAGCCGGCCCGGGATCGGCCCCGGCGCTCTGCGGGCCGACGCGCAGCGAGCCGCCGCCATCCACGTAGGCGATCGAGCCTCCGCCGGCGCCCACGGAATGGATGTCGATCGTCGGAAGGCGGACCGGGAATTCACCGATTCGGCCTTCCCGGCTTCGGCGAATGGAACCGTCTATGAGCGAAACGTCCGTCGACGTCCCGCCCATGTCGAAGCTGACGATGTTCGGAAAGCCGGCCGATCCGGCCAGGCGGGAAGCAGCCACGACCCCACCGGCAGGGCCGGAAAGGGCGGTCCGGACGGGCTCCCTCCGGGCCTTTTCGGGAGAAATGTACCCTTCGTTGGACTGCATGATCCGCAGGTCCGCGGGGCTTATTTTTTTTTCGAGCCCGTCAAGGTACTTGTCCATGATGGGCATGAGATAAGCGTTGACGGCCGTGAGCACAGTCCGCTCGTATTCCCGGTATTCGGGAAGGATCTCACTCGAGACCGAGACAAGGAGGCCGGCTTTCCGGAGCTTCCGGGCCACGAGGACTTCGTGAGTGGGATTGGCGTAGGAATGGATCAGGCAGACCGCGACGGCGTCGACGTTGCATTTTTGGATCCGGGCGACAAGTTCCCGGACGCGGCCGGGCGCGAGCTTCTTATCGATCTCTCCTGAAGCCAAGAGACGTTCATCCAATCCGAAACGCAGATCCCGCGGCACCAGGATGAACCTCGGCTCGCCCTTCAGGCTGTAAAGTTCCCGCCGGACCTGACGGCCGATGGCCAGGACATCTTCGAATCCGGACGTGGTGATGAGGGCGATCCGGCCGCCCGTCGTCTCGAGGAGGGCGTTGGTGGCGACCGTCGTGCCGTGGATGATGAAGACCGGGCGTCCGAGCTCCAGAAACTCCGCCACGCCTTCCAGAATGGCCTCGGACGGGTCGCGCGGGGTCGAGAGAACCTTTTTATTGGTAAGGTCCCCGTCCTTCCAGATGACGAAATCGGTGAAGGTCCCGCCGGTGTCGACGCCGATGCGAATCCCGTTCCGGGCTAGTTGCATGTGCTGCAGGAATGGCTGGAGCACGTCGAACAGCCGCTCGAGGAAGTCTTCAAGCGGGCGCTGCCCCCGCCGATCCCGAAGGAGGACAGGAGCTTCCGGACGTCCTGGCTTTTGCAGACCTCACAGCAGACATCCTTCTCCTTCCCAAGGCGGACGAGCGACTCGAAGCGGCGTCCGCAAGAGCGGCAGAGGAATTCGTAAAGAGGCATGCTATTTAAGGATCGCGACGGCTTCGATCTCGATCTTGACGTCCTTGGGGAGGCGGGCCGCCTGGACGGCCGCCCGGGCCGGATAAGGGGCCTTGAAGAACTCGGCATAGACGGCGTTCATCCTGGCGAAGTCGTTCATGTCCTGAAGATAGACATTGACTTTCACGACGTGGTCCATCGAGCTTCCGGCGGCCTCGATGACCGCTGTCAGGTTATTCAGAACCTGCCGGGCCTGGTCTTCGAGACTCCCCTGGTTCAGTTCCCCGGTTGCCGGGTCGATGGGGAGCTGCCCCGAAGCGAAGACGAACCCATTGGCCACGATGGCCTGGGAATAGGGCCCGATGGCCTTCGGCGCCTTGTCGGTCTTGACTTCTTTCTTCATCTTTTCACTCCTTTCGTTCTTGGCCTGGGCCTTTTCGGCGAGGAGGCCCAGGAAAGCAAACGCCATCAAAACATCTCTTCGTGTCATTTTAGAGTCCTCTCCGCATGATCACGTGATCACGATGATCCGGACCGGCCGGCTTTCGATCCTCAGGACGCCGGTCCCGAACGCGGCCTTTATTGTATATGAACCGGGCGCGAGTTTCCAGGAAAAGCCCGAGGGAAAAATGGAGGTCCCCGCCATCCGCCCGTTGACCCACCATTCAATGGTTCTGTGGCCGGCGGCCCCCCTTCGCTCGGCCCTGAATCCGAGCATTTGGTAGTCTTTCCGCAGGACGGGATCGATCTTGAAGACACCTCCGTCCCGGGGAAAAACGATCCTGAGGACGGGTTCCTGGCGGGACGGGGCCTCGGATATGGAAGCGGTGGTAAGACCGGGGCCGGCCCCTGCGCCATGGGAGGTCCAACAAACCTCCCGCGGTTCCGTCCCGGAGATGAAGATCTCATCCATCCTGCCGGGACATGAAGCCCGGGCCAGTCGGCCCGAAAGAGGACAGATCGACCTCCGGACGAGCCCCCGGGGCTCCGCGAAGGGCGGGGGAGGGTCCTTGGCGTTCAGGAGGAGCATGATGTCCCGGAAAAGCGGGCCGCAGCCGGTGATGCCGGAAACGTCGTGCATGGGCTTCCCGTCGAAGTTCCCGACCCAGACCCCCACAGTGTGCCGGCGAGTATACCCGATCGTCCAGTTGTCCCGGTAATCTTTGGATGTCCCCGTCTTTGCCGCGCACGGAAAAGGGAGGTTGAGGGGCGACCGGTAGCCGAAAGAGGGGACCCGGGCGTCAAGGTCGGACAAGATGTTGGTGATGATGAACACCGCCCCCGGAGAGAAGACATCAACGGCCCTTTCGGGGCCGGGCATCGGGACGTCCTTCCCGTCCTCCCCGGTCATTCGGATGACCGTCCTGTCCCTCTGAAATCGGCCGCCCCTGGCCAGGGCAGCATAGGCCCCTGCCAGTTCGAGAAGGCTGACCTCGCCGTTACCCAGGGTTAACCCAAGGCCATAGAATCCAGGTGATTTCCGCAGGCTGTCGAACCCGAGGTCCTTGAGCCGCCGGTAGAGCAGGTCGGGTCCAATGGCGTCCAGCACAGCCACGGCGGGCACGTTGTAGGAACAGGCCAGGGCGCCGCGCATGCGGATGGGACCGTGAAACTTCCTGTCGTAGTTCTGCGGCTCGTAATTCCCTTCGAGGGTCGTAAAGGCGTTGGGGGCGTCATCGATGACCGAAGCCGCCGTCATCCCCCGTTCCAGGGCCAGGGCATAGGTGAAGGGTTTCAGGGCGGATCCGGGTTGTCGCAAGGCCAGCGCGCCGTTGACCTGGCCATCATGTCTGGAATCGAAGAAGTCACGGGACCCGGCTAGGGCCAGGACATCGCCTCCGTCATTGTCCAGGACGATCACGGACCCGTTTGTGATTCCCTTTTCTATCAAAGAATCCAGATGTCGAGAGAGCAAGACCTCGACTTTTTTCTGAAGACCGTAGTCGAGGGTCGTCCGGACCTCGCTCAGCCGGTATCTCTGAGGGCCTTTGATAGACCCGAGGATGAGGTCGCAGAAGTGCGGGGCCCGGAAGCGATCGGCTTCGGGCGAGACGCGGATGTCCTCGGAGGCCGTCCGATAGTATTCTTCAGCCGTGATGAGCCCGCTTCGGGCCATGGACCGCAGGATCTCTTTCTGCCTATTGAGCGCGGCCGGGAGGTCCCGGTAGGGGTTCGACGCGGACGGGGAGCGGGGGATCCCGGCCAGAAAGGCCGCTTCGGCCGGACCAAGCTGAGAACAGGGTTTTTCAAAGTAGAGCCGCGAGGCCGCCTCGGCCCCATGGACCAGGTTTCCATAAGGGACCCGATTCAGGTACTGGACTAGGATCTCTTCCTTGGACAGGGTGTGCTCCAACCGAACCGCTAGCCAGGCTTCGACGAGCTTGGAGAGGAGGGTCCGAGGCCGGTGTCCCAGGTTCCTCACGACCTGCTGGGAGATCGTTGAGGCACCGGAGATGATCCGGCCGTGCCGGACGTTCTGGAGGAGCGCCCGGATGACCGACGGAACATTGACCCCTTTGTGGAGGAAAAAATTCCTGTCCTCCGAAACCAGCGTCGCTCTGATGAGATGAGGAGACACCTCCCCGAGCCCGACCCACCGGCACCGGCCGCCCTCATCCGAGAGGACCTCCCGAAGAAGAACGCCGTTTCGGTCCGTAATGCGAAGGGAGAGGACAGGCCCGGGGTCGAGCTTCGACCTCGGGAAAGGAAGATATAAGGACCCGGCGAAACCGGTGACGAGCGCCAGAACGCCGATGAGGAGAGCTCTTCTCCGTTTTCTCATTTCTCGA
>CAZSMW010000034.1:0-4376 GCA_964607985.1 uncultured Eubacteriales bacterium | reverse complement strand
GATGCCAGGCATGACAAACTTGCCGGTCATATCGATCACCGGGACTCCCGGGGGAAGGGGCAGATCTTTCCCGATTGCCGTAATTTTTCCCTTCTGGATAATGACTGTGCCGTTTTCGATGATCCCTTTGGTGATGGTCAGGACCGTCCCTCCTTTAAGAACAAGGTCCTGGGCAAAACCTGTTATCGCAATGAGAAGAGCGACAGCAAGAACGATGATCGGCTTTGTTCTCATAAACACCTCCTTTACCAGAATATAAAAATAGATTTATATAAGATTATGGGAAAAAGGGCAAGAAAATAAGACCAAAAAAAAGCCCCGCTCCGCGAAAAGCGGGGCGGGGCGTGAGATTCTGCTCGTGCCTGAGATTAGAACATGACCCTCATAGAAAGCTGGGCCGTTCTGTCTCCATTCATACGGGAAACCTGGCCGAACGTCGACAGATTAATCGCCGTGACTGGAAGTTCCCAAATCTGGGATTTCAGCAGGTTGAACACTTCGGCAATGAACTGGAGAGTGATGTCTCTTCCCCCAACTGGAATAGTGAAGTATTTCTGGAGCGAGATGTCGATGTTGCTCGAGGGGAACCAATGGAACTGATTCCGTTTGACAAAGCTCTGGTTGTAGTAGCCCAGGTCGTTGACGACTTTGTTGGTGGCGTCATCATAATATCCATTGGCGGGCGCGTTGGGAGTGCCGAACTGGTTCCTGTCGAAATAAGGCATTCCGTTGTTCCATTTTAGGGCGTCACTGTTGCTGTCTCCGAGCCATAGCGGCCAGTCAAAACGGATGCCGTCTTTGTTATAGTCCGTCGACGGCGAACCACCGGAGATAGAGAAAGGCTGTCCGGAAGTGACGTGGAAGGAGGCGGCGAGCTGCCAGCCGGCAATTACGTTTTTCATAAACCAGTTCTTTGACTGCTTGAAGAAGGGAAGGTCAAAGATAAATCCGCCGACCATGCGGTGCCTGTAGTCATAGTCAGAGGAGCCGTAATCCAAATCATTCCTCTCAACGGAAGTGAAACTCCCAAATTGATAGGCAGAGACATAATCTTGGGATTTGCCGTAGGTATAAGAGGAGTACCACGACCAGCCGTTGGAAAACCTCCTGGTGAGGATGACCTGGAGCGAATTATAGTTGGAATCCCACTCATTAGATCTGTAGTAGACATCTCTAATGCCCGCGTAGGGGTTGATTCCGGTATACCTGCCGTCCACTCCGTCGCCTGTAAACCTATTGGTCGGCGTAAGAGTCCCTATGCGGCGGCCGGCGGAGCCGGTATAGTTGAGCTCGAAGCTGACATTCGGAGCAAGCTCTCTTTGGATTCCGAGCAGCCAGTTATGGGCCATCTGAGGCTTTAAATCGGGATTCATCCATCTCAATGAAGACCTGTACCCGGCCCTGTTGGCAAGAGGCGGGACGCTTCCTGGAAGGGTGGGAATAAGATCGGCATAGCTGGGATCCGAAGGCGACCCGGGGAACTGGACAAAAGCGAAAGCCGGGTAGTTGAAGCGGTCGTTCTCGTAGTTCCGGTTCATCTGCCTCTCGTAACCGATCCCGTATCCACCGCGGATAGAGGTCTTGCCGTCTCCCGTGAGGTCATAAGCAAAGCTGACCTTTGGGGAAAAACAGCCGTAATAGGGGTTCCAAAGCCCTTTTCCAAGCAACTCCCTTCCGTCGAAGATCAGGTAGCGGGTTCCTTCCGCATTGTTTACGCCTTCAATAACCTGGCCGGTCTCATACCCCTGTTTGGTTCCGTACGCAGGCTGGTTATACCCCGCGCCCGAGAATTCCTGGGGAACCGAATAATAATCCCATCTCAGGCCCACGGATGCGGTCAGTCTGTTGCTGACGCGCCAATCATCCTGGAAGAATATCCCCGCCTCGATGCCTTTCCATTTTCTCCAGGTCATATCAAAGCCGCTTTTCCACTCGCCGTCATCCGGGCCCTTCACATAAGGATTGCCCGCGGGCGGGTCAGGAGGGTCGCAGCCCATGAATAGATACCCGGCGCTATTGCCCCGGATAAAATCCATGCCCGTGTAATATACATACTGGCCAAGCACATTCGCGTCGAACATGCAGTGGACTCTCCAGTAACGCAGCTCCCCTCCGAACTTGAGGCTGTGGTTCCCGGCCTGGAAGTTCATGACGTCGGTAATCTGGTAGGTCTGATTGAGCTGGGACATGGGATATCCGGTATCGCCAAAGCCCTTGGGCTCGTCATAGAAAGCGAAGGCGGCAAAATCAGGATCCTGGACTTCTTCTTTCCAGCTCTCCCTGTGATAACCCACGCGGACTTCATTGTAAGCTGTCGGGCTGAAAAGATGCAGCCAGGTAATCCCTCCGGTATGGGTATCCCTGGGCTGCTTGAGCGAGTTGCCAGGTACCCAGTAGTACGGATATCCTTGTTCGTTCTTCTGGTAGTTCAGCAGCCAGCGGAAGGCGATCCTATCTTTGGGGCTGAAGATGTGGTCAATTTTTAGCGCGCCTGTGTAGGCCGTGAGCTTATCGGTGGTCGTAAAATTCGCCCTTCCATAATCGGGCACCCCGTCGCCGTCCGCGTCGACGAAACTATACGTGGGGTCCGGAAGGTTGGCGGCGTATTTGTCAAAGACAGTTCTGGCCGGGCCCACGGCCGCGGCTTTAGCTTCCCGGGTAAAAAGATAGGGGTTCTGCACACTCGCGATCTGCTGATTGATTCCTTCAAAAGTGGCAAAAAAGAAGGTCTTGTCCTTGATGATCGGGCCACCCAGGGTCGCGCCGTACTGCTTGCGGTTGTAATCCGGCCTTTCGTGGGTTAACCAGTCTTCCGATCTGAAGAGGGAGCTATCTCCTCTGTAGAAGGCCCAGGCGCTTCCATGGAGTTCATTGGTCCCGGATTTCATAACGACATTGAGCTGACCGCCCGTGTTTCTGGCGGATTCGACGCTGAAGTTGTTGGAAACAAGGCGGAACTCCTGGATGGATTCGGGCGGAAGAAGAGCGACGCCGGTATACTGAGAGTTGTCGGTCATGTCGTTGTTGTTAAAACCATCGATCATGAAGTTATTAGATTCGCCCCTCATCCCATTGACGGCAAAGCCCGTCCCGCCGATCGTCGGAGCATTGGGCAGGGTTCCCGGCGCGTAGGCCATTAAATTCAAGAAGTTTCTGTTGGCCTGGGGATAGCTCAGAATCTCCTTATCCGTCATCACTGTCGAAACCTGGGAACGGGTCGTCTCTACCATGGGGGTCTCGCCCATAACCGTAATTTCTTCTTCGATCTTCCCGATTTCCAGCTTGAAGTCGACTTTAGCTTCGCCTCCGGCATACAGCACGACCCCCTCTTTAATCAATGATTTGAAGCCCTGAAGAGCAGCCGTGAGGTTGTAGGTCCCACGCATGATTCTTTCAATCCGGTATCTCCCCTGGGCATTGGTGATTGTCGATTGGGTCAATCCTGTTTGAGTGTTCTTCGCCTCAACTGACACACCGGGCAGGGGATTCTCTTCTGTGTCCATTACTGTCCCGACGAAATTCCCTGCTTCTTGAGCTAAGGCCAGACAAGAGAGAAAAAGTAAAAAAACACAAATGAATGGAATTGCTTTAAATCGCATCCCTCTCCCTCCTTCTTCGATTCCTTACCTTGCTTTTCTTGTTCAACTGATTTTGATCAATTTCCCCCGCCGGGTCACTAAGCAATTTTCAGACCTAAGGAGAGGTCCTGATCTTTGCCTCACTTCCCGGCAATCATGAATTTCAGATTATTGCTTTTCGGTTGATTCTCACCTCCTTGCCCAAATAATTTGTTAAACTTCTAAATCTGTATCTTTATATAAATATACAGTTTGTTAAATCATATGCAATTAAAAATGTCAAGTACTTTTCCTGTGTCAAATAAGGGACTACCCGACGAAACTTTTAATTTATTGAAAATAAAGAAATAAATCGGATTTCGTAAAGATTTTTGGATTTTTCTAGGGTCGCTTCGGGAGGCTGCCTTCCCACCCCGCCAAAATCTTTTTAGCCTGGGCTTTTCTTGGCGTATCGCGTTCCGGGGTTGTTTCAAGGTAGAGCCCGAGATAATAAATGGCTTCTTTTAGATCGCCGCTTTTTTTGAGGAGGATGGCATAGTTGAAATAAGTTTCAAAAGAAGGATTGAGTTCGACGGCCTGCTTCATATTCTCTTTGGCCGAATTGAAATCCCCCTTGGAATCATACATGATGGCCATGTCCTCATAGATTCTGTAATCGCGCGGGAAGTCTTTTTTGAGATTGTCATAGACTTTCTGCGAATCCCCTCCCCGGCCGTTGGCCGCAAGGCAATAGGCATACTGGAGCCGAAGAGGCAGGTTCTCGGGTTCAATCTCCAACGCCCTCTCGAAATAGCTGAG
>CAZSMW010000033.1:0-2519 GCA_964607985.1 uncultured Eubacteriales bacterium | reverse complement strand
GCCTAGCATGGTATAAGCCAGAACCCTGTGGGTTCCGTCGGGCACCTGGCCACAGAGATGTTCGGAGCGGCCTATCCGGGGGGCCTTCTCACCGCCCGTGATATTGAGAACACAAACGGGAGGGGGGTTCCATTTGTCCTTTTTGATCCTTTTCACAATGGTGGTGACCGCATCCAACCACGGCACCAGCTCACGGGGAAGTCCTTCCTTAGGCCTGTACCTCAAATCGAAGGGCATGTTCTTCTTTCGAAAATCTGGAAAGACCGCATCCACAATCTTCCGGGAGGTCGTATGTCCGGTTAGGGACAGAAGCCTTTGCAGGGGGTGGAAGGGGAGCCCCATATATATCTGAATATCTTTACAGGCGAAAAAGCCCATCGGGATCCACCCTTCTCTCGCACCGCGCCCGAATGGGGAAAGGGCGAGCTTGAGTGCTAAGGTCGGAGGTCTGGCCCAGCTATCTTTTTCGGACTTGAAGTGTTCCAGCCGGCGGGACTGGATCTTGACCCAGTTATTGGAGATCATCGGGAGATGGTCGAATGAAAACATTCTTCTTCATCCACGCTTAAAAAATTCAAGAAGCGCAGTCGGCCGCAGATTGAACAAACCTTTCCTTTCATTCAGATAGGGAGACCAGCAGTCTCCGCAGTTATGTCGCCTAACATGCTTCAATGCCTCCACGAGCCCGTCCCTCAAGATATTTTTCGGAGTGAATTCCGCCCCATGAGGGATACAGGGGATCACATCTCCATTGGGATCGATGTGAAAGTAGAAATTTCCGGCCATACATTTCGAATGCCCTTCGCTCCGCCTCGTATTACTGGTAAGATCCGGCCAGCCCAGCGCTTTGCGGAAAGAAGCCGCTGAAAACATGACCGCCCGTCCCCGCTTTTTCCACTCTATCATGCGCCGGTGCAAATCCTTTATCTGATTCGCCGACAAGGCCAGCGCCCTGGCCTTCTCATCATAATACTTGACGCCGAATTTTATCGGCTGCGCATTCATTTTCATCCCCTTGCTTTCGGCAAAGGCCAGCATTAATTCAACTTCACCATAGTTTTTTTGACAGAGAGCCATGTTGATATAGGTTTTAAGCCCTCTTTCAAGAGAATGTTCGATCGTTCTTATTGCCCCGTTATAGGCACCTTCCCCCCTTAAAAAATCATTGATCTCGGGACGAAGTGAATCAAGGCTGACCACGACTTCCTGAAGATCATTGAGTAGATCAGGGTTCGCCGCGGTCGCCATCCCGTTTGTGACCGCGGAAGTGATGATGCCCAACCGGCGCGCTTCTCTGCAAATTTCCGGGAAATCCGGTTTGATCGTCGGCTCTCCCCCCTGAAATTTGATACGGAGCGTACCCATTCGTCTCAGTTGGCCGAGGATAGAACACCATTGTTCCGTTGTCATCAGTTCGGTGGCGACCTCGGGGCATCGGCAGTAGATGCATCTTTGATCGCAGCTGTTCCAAAGCTGGGCGGCGACCTCATAGGGGCGAACCCGGCGGGTATAATATTTGAGAAACCGGGCGCCGATTTTAATTTGTCGGGCATTTACCAAAATGGGCTTCCTTTCCTCCAAGGGGACCAAGGTGGGTCGGCTTCGTTTTGATCAAAAAAAGGGAGTACAGGAGAAGAACGGCATAGCGCAAAGCGGCGGGGACAATGGTGAGCAAACCCGGCTTGTCCTGTTCATGATTGGCCAGCATTCGGAGCGAAACGATCAGAGAAAACAGGAAAACCGTTCCAACGGCGAGCACCGGCGGCCAGACGGTGCTGAGAAGAAGAAAACAACCCGTAACAGCAGCGGCCAAACCGATCCAGGAAACCCAGGTGAATTGGCACAGCCGCATCCCGCGTGCTAGCTTCCAGCCCAACGGGGTGTGGGGGTGAGAGAAAGAACGGCGGAGCTCCCTGACATAACTGGCCCCTCTCCTCCGACGGTATTGGATGAATTCCGGGGCGCCCCGGGGCACTCGCAACTCATAGGCAACGGCTCTGCGGCAAATACGCACACGGCGGCCACGGGCACTGATATCGAGGCCCAAATGGATGTCCTCTGCGACGGCATCTTTCGCTATCGTGAAGAAAATGCTCCGATTGACAGCGTAACAAACACCGGATATTCCGGAACTAGAAAACACCTCTCCCTCGAGCCACCAGAAGTAATTGAGCAGCAACCAGTGAATCCTCTCCTCAAAAAAGCGGGTCCTGGGTTTGACATTGGCTCCGATCAAGGCCGTCCGAGGATCGGAAGTCAGGGCACGCACCAGCTCCTTGATGCAGGAAGGATCGAGACTGGAATCGGCATCCGTAAATACGATGATGTCCTCGCCCCGATTGGTAAGGATGTGATTGATCTGGTCGACCTTGTTGCAGTGATCGTTGAGACGGATTAGGTTGATTTTCATCCCGGAAGAGATCTTCTCTTTGACCAGAACAACCGTCCTGTCATGAGAGAAACCGTCCAAGAACACCAGGATTATCAGTTCCTTTGGATAATAGCTCCGGGTCATATCT
>CAZSMW010000032.1:0-3759 GCA_964607985.1 uncultured Eubacteriales bacterium | reverse complement strand
TGCTCGTTGACGAGCGACTCGACGATGCCCTTGACCTCGGAGTTGCCGAGCTTGGTCTTGGTCTGGCCCTCGAACTGGGGGTCGCGCATCTTGATGCTGAGAACGGCGCACAGCCCCTCGCGCGTGTCGTCGCCGGAGATGCTCGCGGCGCTCAGGTCCTTGAACAGGTTGTGGGCGACCGCATAAGTATTGATGCAGCGGGTCAGGGCGGCCTTGAAGCCGATGAGGTGGGTTCCGCCCTCGGTCGTATTGATGTTGTTGACAAACGTGAAGATGGTCTCGGCGTAGCCCGCGTTGTATTGGAAGGCGACCTCGACCACGATGTCATCCCTGCGGTTCTCAAAGTATATGGGGCGGGGATTAAGGACAGTCTTGTTCTGGTTGAGGTAGGTGACGAACTCCAGGATCCCGCCTTTATACTGGAACTCATGGGACTTGTTCGTCCGCTCGTCGAGGATGGTGATTTTGAGGCCTTTGTTTAGGAAGGACATCTCCCGCATCCGCTGGGTCAGGACATCGAAGCTGTATTCGATCGTTTCGAAGATCTCCTCGTCCGGCCAGAACGTGACCTTGGTCCCGGTCTTTTTCGTCTTCCCGATGAGCTTGAGCTTCGTGACGGCGCCGCCCCGTTCGTAGCTTTGGGTGTAGATCCCGCCGTCCCGCTTGATCTCGAGGTCCAGCCGCCTGGCAAGGGCATTGACGACGGAGACCCCGACGCCGTGGAGGCCGCCCGAGACCTTGTAGCTCTTGTCGTCGAACTTGCCGCCGGCGTGGAGCATGGTCATGACGACCTCGGCGGCGGACTTCTTCTCTTTTTTGTGCATCCCGACCGGGATGCCGCGGCCGTTGTCGATGACGGTCACGGAGTTGTCGACATGGATGAAGACGTCGATCTGATTGCAGAACCCGGCCAAGGCCTCGTCGATGCTGTTGTCGACGACCTCGTAGACAAGGTGATGAAGTCCTTCGATCCCGGTGCTCCCGATATACATGGCCGGGCGCTTGCGCACGGCCTCGAGTCCCTTGAGGACCTTGATGCTGTCCGCGGTGTATTTTTCTTCTTTCATGCTCGCTATCTCTGAGAAAATAAAAGGGCCGTTCGGGATGGTTTCCCGAATGTCTTGAACGGTATTTTTCTAAGAAATTATTATATCGAAAAACGGGCCCGAAGTAAAGGATTATTTCGATATTTTTCATCGTCCTGAAAGCACGTAATTCATTTTATTTCTATCGTTTATAAAACAACCGGAAGCCGCGGCGGCGAATTCCCGGGCCCGGCCGTTCCGGGGGCCATTTTCCCCTCGCTCCGGCCGGATAACTGAGAGTCAAAAAAACGTTTAAGAAATAGCTCATGTCAAGAGGCTTTTGACGGCCGTGAGCAGAGTCATTCTTTTCTTTCTTGATGGCGCAACCGACCGGATGGCCGATTTGTCACGCTAGATAAATTGGCCAAGGCATTCAGATGAAAATGCTATCTCATTGAAAAAATAGCACCATTACGCTATAGTTCAGGCAGAAGATCAGCCTTTGATTTCCTGAGAAGAAAAGGGGTATCAGGAATGCCGGAACGCGAGAAGACAACGCCTCAAAGAAGCGCCGAAGAACCTGCCTTGGTCAAAGAATCTGGTTTCAGGTCCGTTTTCTCCAAGCTCCGCAAGCGCCGGATCATCGAGACCCTGGCCGCTTTCATCGGCGGCGGATGGCTGCTCGTCGAGGTCGTCGAACGACTTCTCGTCGGGCATTACAAATTCCCCGAAGAATCGATCGACTTGACCGTCATCTCCATCATCGGCGCCCTTCTCGCGACCCTCGTTTGGCGTTGGTTTGGAGGCACGGAAAAACGGCCGGGGAACATCAAGGTCGAAGTCCTCCTGGTCCCCTTGATCATCCTGGCCACACTCTCCATCGACTTAATAATCCTCCTGGAAGTCATCGGCATTTCAGGCAAGACGTTCCTAATAGCTGCCGTTACCGTCTGTCTTGGAATCGCCTGGGTCATCCTGAAATCCCTCCAATGGGCGGCCGCTGCGCCTCTATCAGCGCCGGGACTGGTTCAAAAGCCCATTGAGCCTCTGAGCCCCGCCTCGGCGCCCCCCGGGAAATCCATTGTCGTGCTGCCCTTCAAGAATATCGGCACCGATCCCGAGCAGGACTATTTCTGCGAGGGACTCGCCGAGGAGCTCATCAACGTGCTAACCCAGGTCAGAGACCTCCGGGTGGTCGCCCGGACGTCGGCCTTTTCTTTCCAGGGCAAAGACGAGGACGTCCGCGAGATCGGGAAGAAACTCAACGTGGAGAACGTGCTGGAGGGAAGCGTCCGGAAGGCCGGCCAAAAGCTCCGGATCACCGCCCAGCTCATCAACGTCGCCGACGGCTACCATCTTTGGTCGGAGCGTTTCGACCGGGAGATGATCGACATCTTCGCTATCCAGGACGAAATCGCCCAGGCTGTTTCGGCCAAGATGAAGACAGGGATCCAGGGCGATAGGATCGAAGGCTTGGCCAAGAGGTACACCGAAAACGTCGAAGCTTACAACCTGTATTTGAAAGGTATCTATTGGCGGCGGATGCTGTCCGTGGACCGGGTATCCAAAAGCTTTGATTTTTTCAACCGAGCGATCGAGAAAGACCCCGGCTACGCCTTGGCTTTCGCGGGTCTGGCTTATGCCTATCTGGTTCTGTCTTTCTATTCGCCGACTCCGCCCAAAGACCTTTATCCCAAGGCCAGACAGGCCGCCCTCAGAGCGTTGGAACTCGATGACCGGCTCGCCGAGGCCCATGAGGCCCTGGGAGTCGTTAAAGCCTATTGGGAGTGGGACTGGGAGGGCGCCGAGAGAGAATTTCGGAGGACGCTGGAGCTGATCCCGGGATATGTCTGGGGCCATTTCCATCTCGCGAACATTCGCTGGTACAGCGGGAGATTCGACGAGGCCATCGATATATTCCGAAAAATCCATTTCCTCGACCCCCTCAATACCGCCTTCACGCGGAATCTCGGCGAATGCTATCTGCACGCCGGCCGGCTGCGAGAAGCCGAGGAAACGCTCAGGGACACCATTGAAATCGATCCCTCTCTGCCCACGACCTGGATCAATCTCGGCTATGTTCTTTTGAAACAATCCAGATACGAGGATGCGCTGACGGCGATGAGGAAAGATCCCCTGAAGGGGAGCGTGCTCGAGCTCAATATCGGAATCATCTATGCCCGCATGGGAAAACGGGAGGAAGCCCTCCGGATATTGAACGATTGGCAGGAGCGCTCCGAAAAGGAATTCGCTTCGCCCTACTACATGGCGTTGCTGTGCTTCGCTCTTGGCAAAAACGACCTGGGTTTCCAGTGGCTGGAAAAAAGCTACGAAGAGCATGACGGCTGGCTGATGAATATGAAAGTCGATTTTCTGCTGGACGACGTCCGCGACGATTCACGATTTTTCGCTATGCTCAAGAAAATAGGCTTGCAACAGTAGGCTGGTCCAACGGGCCTCTGTGGCCCGAAACTGAGCTGTTTTTCGCGATCTTGTCCACGCAGTGTCCACGCGCGGAGAAATAGGGCCTGTTCGCTTCAGCTGATTTCCTGCCAATACATTTGCGTAACCGCAAATAGCCTTACCATTGAAATACAGCAAGCATTACGCTATATCCCAGGAAGCCATTGGTGCCAGGTCTTTCATTATTACTTTTCCCATTCCACTTTCACTCCGCTGCAATTCTTTGGATCGCGGAACTGGGCAATCCGCCGTTGTGTTTGTGGCATAGTCA
>CAZSMW010000031.1:0-3469 GCA_964607985.1 uncultured Eubacteriales bacterium | reverse complement strand
GCGGAGGACGGCCATCGGGTTTTCCGGAACGATCGACAGGTTCCTCTATGAGGACATCGTCCTGCCCGACTATGAGGCCCGTCTCTCCAGGAGCCTCAACCGGAAGGAGAAAACCGGTAATTTCGAACTGTATTACCGGGTTTTTTCCGGGAGTTACTTTTTTACCAAGGTCGGTTCCACAACGTATGAATTCGAGCACCCCTCTTCCCGGTGGCGGAATTCCCGTTCCTTCCAGATATCCTCCGGCATTCGTTTCCCTTTTATGGGAAGGGCGAGAGGGACCTTATCCTTGGGTTATAAAAACTTCATGCCGGAGGCGGCGGGCCGGAAGAGTTTTTCCGGTCTGATCGCCGACACCAACCTCGATTTCCGGTTGGGACGGATAGGGCTTCGTTTCGGCCTTGGACGCGGCAACCATTTTTCCTACGTTGAAGATGTCTTCTATTATATTGAAAACAAAGGGAATGTCGGGCTGTCCTTCTATTTGACCAAGTTGCTGCGGATCGACTATGATCTCCAATACGGAGAACTCAAGTATCCCGAGCCTTTTAAGATCTTCGGGTCCGTTCAGCCGTTCTTGGAGATCTCAAGGAAGGACGTTTACCGGACGCATTCTGTGGGCGTCACGATCGCGATCATAAGGAATACCGGGATCCAGCTAAGCTATAATATCTTTGACCGGACGTCCAACGCTCCCGGGTTCAACATAGAGAGGAACTTCATCGGGATCAGCCTGACGCAGGATTTCTGATCCCCGATATCCGGTGCGCGGATGATAAAGGAGTCTCGAATGAACGTAAAATTAGCGATTAGGGCCGTCATGGCCCTTCTGATTATCTTGTCGCCGCTTCTTGCGGTCTCCCAGGAAAAGTTCACCCAGGAGTACCGGATCGGGCCCAAAGACCTCCTCGAGATCAGCGTCTTCGGCGCCGACGAGCTGAGCCGGACGGTCCGGGTGTCCGAGGACGGGAAGGTCACGCTGCCCCTTTTGGGCGAAGTCCTCGTGGACGGACTGACGAAGTCCGAAGTGGAGAAGAAGCTGGGGCAGCTTCTTGGAGAGAAATACGTCCAGAACCCCCAGGTGACGGTCTTCATCAGGGAATATCAGAGCAAGCGGGTCTCCGTTCTCGGGGCGGTGGAGAAGCCGGGCCCTTACCAGCTCCTCGGCCGCCAGACCCTGATGCAGATCATATCCGAAGCCGGCGGCCTGACCCGTGACGCGGGCAACGAGATTGTCGTCATCCGCCAGCTTTCCGACGGCTTGAGCACGTCGCTGCGCATCTCCATCGACGACCTGTTCCTGAAAGGGGACGCCAAGCTCAACGTCCCCATGGAAGCCGGAGATATTGTCACCGTCCCGGTGGATAAGCCCGTCGTCGTCTATGTCTTTGGGCAGGTTAAGAACCCCGGCGCCCTCCAAGTGAAGAAATCCAACATTCCGACCCTCCTTCAGGCGATCGCCCAGGCCGGAGGTTTCACGGACCGGGCTTCCAAGGGCGGCGTCATCATCAAGAGGAAAGACGAGACCGGCACGGAGAAGGAGATCAAGGTCAACGTGAGGAGCATCCTTAAGAACAAGGTGAAGGATGTCCAGCTCCTCGAGAACGACACGATCTACGTCCCGGAGTCCCTCTTTTGATTTAAAATGAACCAAGGAAAACGTCCATGAACAACAAAATCGAAAAAAAAGAGATCGACATCCTGGAATATTGGCACATCATCCTAAAGCGCAGGTGGATCCTCGTCGCCTTCGCCGCCGTGCTCGTAGTGTTCGTGGCCATCTTCTCGTTCACCTCGACGCCCCTCTATCGGGCGACGGCGTCCATCATGATCGAGGAGCCGAGCTCGAGCATGCTCAACATCCAGGACATCATGAACTACGGCGGGTCTTACCGTTCCGATTACCTGGGGACCTACTTCAACACCCAGCTGAAGCTCCTGACCAGCCGTTCCCTGGCCGAGCGCGTCGCCAAGAGGATGAACTTTCCGGCCCGGCCGGAGTTCTTGGCGGCGGCGCGGTCCCGGACGAACCTCTTCCAGGGCATCAAGAACCTCGTTACTCTGCGTTGGCTCTTTACGCCGAAGAAGTCGGCAGACCGCGGCGAAAAATCCCAATATCAACCCAACCCTTATTCGGCCTACGCCTTCACTGTCCTCGGGGGGTTGAGCATCACGCCGGTCGAGGAAACCAGGCTCGTCGACGTCAGCTATACGTCCTCCCACCCGGTTCTGGCCGCGGACATCGTGAACACTCTCGTCGAGGAATTCATCATTTTTTCGATCGAGTCCCGCTATGAGGCCACCCAACAAGCCTCGGAGTTCCTGACCGAGGAGATCGCCAAGCTCCGCGACGATCTCGGGGCTAAGGAGAGGGACCTCCAACGCTACGGCGAGGAAAAAAAGCTCCTTTTCCTGAGCAAAGACGAGAGCTCGGTTGTCAACAAATTCGCCGATGTGAGCTCGGCCTTGACCGAGGCCCAGGTCGACCGGATCAAGAAGGAGTCCCTGTTCCGGGAGCTGAAGAGCCTCAAAGCGGACGCCCTGCCCCAGTTCATCAGCAATCCCCTGATCCAGAGCCTCAAGACCTCTTATACCCAGACCAAGAACGAATTCGATGAGAGGAGCAAGGTCTTCAAACCGGATTACCCTGAGATGATCAAACTAAGGACCCGGATGGACAGCATGAAATCGGAGCTCGGCAGCGAGATTCGGAAGGCTGTCGATGCTTCGGAAGCCGAATTTCGGGCCTCCCAGAAAAAAGAGGCCTCCCTGCAGAACATGCTGGAATCCCAGCGGACCGAGGTGTCCAAGATGGATAGCAATGCCATCCTCTACAACAGCCTGAAGATCGAGGTCGAGAACATGCGGAACCTCCTGAACTCCCTGGTGGCCAAGCAGAATGAGACCTTGGTTTCCGCCAGGCTGGGCGGCCTGAGGACGAGCAATATCAAGATCATCGACAAGGCCCTGGTCCCCGGAGGGCCGTTCACTCCCAATACGAAGAGGAACCTCCTCATGGCCCTTCTCGTCGGCCTGCTCGGCGGGCTGGGATTGATTTTCCTCGTCGAGTACATGGACAACACCGTCAAGGGGCCCGAGGACGCCGAAAAAATCACGGGGCTCCCCTCGTTAGGGATCATTCCGTTTTTGTCGCCGGACGGACTTAAGAAGCGCTCCGACCAGTACGGGTCCTACTCCTACGGCGCCGAGAACGCCTCGAAGGAAGAGACAATGCCGGAGGTCAGCGAGATCGAACTGATCAACCACCTCTTTCCGAAGTTCTCCATCTCCGAGGATTACCGGACGGTCCGCACGTCCATCCTGTTCTCCAATGCCGACAGGCAGCCAAAGACGATTTGTATTACAAGCACTCTTCCCCAGGAAGGAAAGTCGGCCACGATCTCGAACCTGGCGGTGTCCTTTGCCCAGCTCGAGGGCAAGGTTCTCCTTGTCGACTGTGATCTGCGCA
>CAZSMW010000030.1:0-1851 GCA_964607985.1 uncultured Eubacteriales bacterium | reverse complement strand
GCGGGGGATGATCCGCTCGGCATTTCCGTAATACGAGTGCTTCAGGCCGAGGGGCCCGAACATCATCTTGTTCACATAGTCTTCGTAGGTCAGGCCCGAGACTTTTTCGATGACGGCCCCGAGGAGGACATAGCCCGTGTTGTTGTAATTCCATCGTTCGCCCGGGGCAAACTCCATCGGCCTGTCCTTAGTGAGGTCGATGATCTCCTGGACGGTCATGTCCTTGCGCATCAGGAGCAGCCATTCGGGCAGGTTTGTGTAGCTCTTGAGCCCGGACGTGTGGGTCAGGAGGTGTTCGATGGTGATCGTCCGGCCTTGAGTCGGAAAGTCGGGAAGGAATTTTGTGATCTCATCCTGGAGGGAGAGTTTCCCCAGTTCGGCCAGCATGAGGATGGAAACGGACGTGAACTGCTTGGTGATGGAGCCGAGGCGGAAGATCATGTCGGGCTCCACCGGGACGCCGAGCTCCATGTCGGCCATGCCGTAGCCTTTCCGGAAGATCGTCTTCCCGTCCTTCCGGACGATGATCGAGGCGCCCGGCTCTCCCGGCTTGTAGATCTCGGCCATCACGGCATCGATCTTCTTTGTCAGGGCCTCGTCGACGGTTTTTTGCGCCGGGCCGGCCGGAGCGGCGGCCGCGGTCGTCATGGCCAGGATCGAGAAAAAAAGGACTGCGAAGGCTATGAACTTGTCGCACTTTTTGTTGTGGGTCATTCAAACCTCCTGCGTTTCGACCTATCGTATCATAGGACGATATCTTGGAGGAAATAGTTCCGGTCCGGACCTCACGCGCTTCAGGCCTTACCGCTTTCCGGCATTATTTTTGAATTGACCGTCGTTTTTACCGTGGCCATTGTTCCAGCCTACCTGCTCCCGTTCCCGTTGAAGGCGCTGATGTCCAGGAATCCGTGCCCCGAAAGGTTGAACAGGATGACGCGTTCCTTACCTTCTTTCTTTGCCGCCAGCGCTTCATCGATGACCGCCGCGATCGCGTGCGAGGACTCGGGGGCTGGCAGAATGCCTTCCGTCTTCAGGAAAAGGGCCGCGGCGTCGAAGACCTTCTCCTGAGAACAGGCCCTGGGTTCGACGATGCCCTTATTGACGAGGTGGCTGACCAACGGGGCCATGCCGTGGTACCTCAACCCGCCGGCGTGAATGGGCGGCGGCACGAAGTCCATCCCTAGGGTGTACATGTAAAGCAAGGGAGTCATGCCTACGCTGTCGCCGCAGTCGTATCGAAGTTCGCCCCTGGTCAAGGTCGGGCAGGACTCGGGCTCAACGGCGATGAAACGGATGTCCTTCCTGTCCTGGAGGTTCCTTCGGACGAAGGGAAAAGAGATGCCCGCGAAGTTGGAGCCGCCGCCGACGCATCCGACGATCGTCTCCGGCTCGGCGCCCAGTTCGGCCATCTGCTTCTCGGCCTCGAGGCCGATGACCGTCTGGTGCATGAGGACCGCGTCCAGGACAGACCCCAGCGAGTACTTCATGCCCGGATTCTTGACCGCCAGTTCCACGGCCTCTGAGATGGCGATACCGAGGCTGCCCGGATGGTTCGGGTCTTGAGCGGTGAACCTCCTGCCCGCGTCCGTCGTGTCGCTCGGGCTTTCCTTGACCGTGCCTCCGAACATCTCCATGAGGATTCGGCGGCCGGGTTTCTGCCGGTAACTCGACCTCACCATGAAGACCTTGGTTTGGATGCCGAACTTGGAACCGGCATAGGCTAGGGCGGAGCCCCATTGGCCGGCCCCCGTTTCCGTCGACAAGGTTGTGATGCCTTCCTCGGCGGCGAGGTAGGCCTGCATGATGGCCGTGTTGGTCTTGTGGCTTCCGACCGGGCCGACGCCCTCATAC
>CAZSMW010000029.1:0-6197 GCA_964607985.1 uncultured Eubacteriales bacterium | reverse complement strand
CCATCTTCATGCTCGTCGGCCTCCAGGGGAGCGGCAAGACGACGACCTGCGGCAAGCTGGCCAAGTGGGTCCAGGGCATCCACAAGAACCCCCTCCTCGTCTCCTTCGATCTCAAGAGACCCGCGGCCCAAGACCAGCTGAGGACGATCGCCGGGAGCCTCGGCCTGCCGTTCTATGAAATGACCATGGAGAAGATGGCCTCGCCGCGACAAGCGTTGAAGGAGCTCATCCTTTTTACGCGGAACCGGGGCTTCGACCCCCTGATCGTCGACACGGCCGGCCGTCTTCATGTGGACGGGGAGCTCATGGATGAGCTGAAGATGGTGAAGGAGATCCTCGATCCGGCCGAGGTCATCTATGTCGGGGACGCCATGACCGGCCAGGATGCGGTCAAGAGCGCCCAGGCCTTCGAGGAGAGAATCGGTCTCACCTCCGTCATCCTGACCAAGCTCGACGGCGATGCCAGGGGCGGGGCGGCCCTGTCCATCGTCTCGGTCACGGGAAAACCGATCAAGTTCGCCGGAGTCGGAGAGAAGTTCGACAAGCTCGAGGTCTTTCATCCCGAACGGATGGCCTCCCGGATCTTGGGGATGGGCGACATCCTGAGCCTGATCGAGAAGGCCGAAGAGGAGGCCGATGTCGAGGAGGCCGAGGAGATGGCCCGCAAGCTCCGGAAGCAGGAGTTTAACCTAGAGGATTTCAAGAAACAGCTCACCCAGATGAAGAAGATGGGCTCCCTCTCCCAGGTCCTGGGCATGCTGCCCAAGGGCGGGATATTCAAGGACGCCTCCAAGCTCCAGGTCGATGACAGGAAGGTCCTCCACTTTGAGGCCATCATCAACTCCATGACCACGGTCGAGCGGGAGAACCCGAAGCTCCTGAACGGCAGCCGCCGCCTGAGGATCGCCAAGGGAAGCGGCCGCCCGGTTTTCGAAGTGAATCAGCTCCTCAAGCAATTCGCGGAGATGCAGAGAATGATGAAAGGCTCCCAGTTCCGGAAGCTCCTCTCAAAAATGCCCTGAGGAAAGCCCCGTGCTCCCATGAGAAAACAGGCAACAGCGATATGGGCGGCCTGGGCGGCTCTCCTTATCCTGCGATGCGCCGCTTGGACGGAGGACCGGAAACCCGCCGGGACCTTCGGCTTGTTCGTGGAGAATGATGTCTTCGCCCTCTCCGACGGAGGTTATACGAATGGGGTGAAACTGGTTTGGGTTTCGCCCGGCCTGGGTGACGGCCCCGGAAAGGGACGGGTCCCTCGTTGGCTGGACACGATGAGCCGAAAGCTTACTCCAGTCCGAACCCCGGACCGGCGGCGCTTCGTTTCCGTCGCCTTCGGTCAGAGCATGTTCACTCCCGAAGATATCCTGCGCAAGGACCTCGTCCGGAATGATCGGCCCTACGCCGGGTACAGCTACGCCGGGCTCGGCTTCCACCGGGTGGCTCCGTTCTCGATGGAGTCTTTCGAGTTCGATATCGGTATCGTCGGGCCCCGCTCCTTCGCGGGGGATATCCAAAAGTTCCTCCACAGGGTTTTTCATTGGTCCTATCCTGAAGGATGGGCGAACCAGCTCAGAGACGAGTTGGCCCTGGGCATCGCTTATGACCGCAAATGGAAGGTCCGACCGGCCGGCAAGACAGGCGAGGGGAACGGGGACCTGATCACCCATGCGGGGGGGATGGTCTCAAATGTCTTCATGGGGGCCTCCGGCGGGATAGAGTTTCGACTGGGCAGGCGTTTGCCGGATGATTTTGGAACGGCCCTCATCGGACCGGGGAGCGATAGCGCTTTGCTCTTCGATGGGATGGAGCCGCGTCTCCCGGGGCGCGGACGTTTCGGCTTCCATGTCTTTGCCGCCCTCGAGGGCCATGCCGTCGCCAGGGACATCTTCCTCGACGGGAATACTTTCCGCCGCAGTCACAGGGTGGATAAACTGCCGTTCACGATCGACATCGCCGCGGGGATCGCCGTCCGGCACAGGCGCCTGAAAGCCAGCCTGGCATATGTCTACCAGACGAAGCGGTTCAGGGGACAAGAGCTCAAACCCCTCCTTGGGTCCCTGAACATCGCGGTGCTTTTTTGAATTCGGCCCCGGCCGGCCCCTTCAAGACTTGAGTTCTTTCACCATCCGGGCGGCGAGGCCCGCATAAAGGGTCACGTCCATCCCGGCGCAGACGAAAGCAAAGCCCTCTTCGAACGCCTTGCGGGCCGCTTCCTGGTCGCCGGCGAAGATCCCGGCCGGGACGCCGCGCTCCACGCAGGCCGTCCGGACGCGTTCGATGGCCTCCCGGACGTCCCGGTCACCGACGCGGCCCGGTTTCCCCAGGCTCGCGGAGAGGTCATAGGGACCAATGAACACCGCGTCCACGCCCCGGACCCCCAGGATGCCGTCGATGCCGCGGACGGCTTCGATATGCTCGACCTGGGCGATAAGTGTCGTGTCCTTGTTCGCGGCCGCGACATACTCCGCGAAGCGCGCGCCGAACCGATGGGCCCGGCTGATACCGACGCTGCGGTCGCCCTCGGGCGGATACTTGGACTGGCGGACCGCCCGGGCGGCTTCCTCCGCGCTCTTGATGTTGGGAAAGATGAGCCCGGCGGCGCCCACGTCCAGCGCCTTCTTGATCCAGACCGGTTCGTTCGCCGGGACGCGGATGACGGCCGGACAGCGATCGCTGGCGGCCTGGACCATCCTTTGGACGGCCGGGATGTCCAGGAGGCCGTGCTCCATGTCGAGGAAGAGCCAGTCAAACCCGGCATCCGCTGCGATCTCGGCCAACTCCGGGGCAGGGAGCGTGAGGATTGTCCCGAGGAGCTTCTCCCGGGCAAGCAGGCGTTTCTTGAATTGAGCGTGCATGGATCCTCCTCTTTTATCGCGGCCCGATGATCTCTTTGCTCAGAACCTCGGGCGTGCCGTCGCGCTTGGAAAATGGCCGGAGCCGGTACGAGGTGGAATATTCCTTCGGGAAGAGCATGTATTCATCGTGCGGTTTGGCCCCCCAACTGGTGTCTCCTCCGACCCCCATCTGTCTGAGGTCCACGTTGAACACGACCATGTCCCGCGGTTTCATGTCCGTCGGGTGCCGCTGGTCTTTTTCCGGGCCGTATTCATAGTCGTCGGGCAGGAAGCGGCTCGCGGCCGTGGAGATGAGGGGCATCCCCACAGCCAGCAGTCCCGTGCCTTCTCCGTTCGTCAGCGCAACCCAACGAACGTCGGTTTTATTGCCGTTCTCCTGGGGACGGATGTAGGGGTGATACTGGTCCATGACGTTGCCAGAGTAAACGCCGATGGCCGCACTCGTGTTCCGGTCCCAATAGTTCTCGTGGGGGCCGCGGCCATACCAGGTCATCGTGTCGAACCCGGCGGGCAGGACCATCTGCGTCCCGAACCGCGGCAGTTCGGGGAGGCCGTCCGCCCCGGGCTTGAACGTCTGGCTGACGATGATGTCGCCGCTTCCGTAGATCGTATAGGACGCCGTGAATCCGGAGTTCCCGGCCGGAAGCGTTCCCGTGACATCGATCCGGGCGTGGTTTGGGCCGAGCCTTTCTCCGGTCGTGGCCGTGATCTTCCTCGCCCGGCCCGCCTCCCGCCAGACGGCGCACCTTACGGGCATCTCGTTTCCGTAGTCGTTGTCCGTAGGGGCTCTCCAAAAGTCGGGAACGGGTCCGGACTTGAGGACCTCAATTCCCTCATATTTCAGCGAGGCGATCGTCCCTGCGGCCTTGTCGAACATCAGGCTGAAGCTCCTGCCTTCGAAAAAAAAGGAATCGCTGTTTTCTTTCATGATGAGCGGAGGCAAGCCCGCCGGATCGACCGTCTTTGACACAGGCGCCTGGACGGGAAGCAGGAATTGGTCCCACGCGGCTTCATAGCCGGCTGGGACGAGCGGGGTCGCTTTTTGCGTTTTCCAGCTTACGTTCAAAAAATATTCGATGCCGGGCCCGGGCGCGAATTCCGGATAGGGGATCTCGATGTCCAGGCTTTGATGGGGCGCGAGGTCGATCTCAGGGAGGGCTCCCTGTCCTATGGTTCGGCCTTCGGCCTCGAGCTTCCAAGCCACGGCGAACTCCCTGAGGTCTGTGAAATCGAACCGGTTTTCGATCCGGAGCTTCCCCGCCTCGAGGTCTACGGGGCTTGCGTGGATCTGCTGATAGACTTTTTTTACCTCCCAGACGTGCGGGTGGGGCTTCCGGTCAGGCAGGACGAGGCCGTTGCAACAGAAGTTTTTAGAGGTTGGGATCTCCTGGGGCCCGAAATCCCCTCCGTAGGCCCAGAAAGACTCCCCGTTCGCGTTCGTCCTCAGGATCCCCTGGTCCACCCAATCCCAGATGAATCCGCCCTGGAGCTCCGGATGGGCCAGGATCACTTCCCAATAATCCTGGAGGTTCCCGACGCTGTTCCCCATGGCGTGGGCGTATTCGCACATGATGAGCGGCCGGTCCTGCTTCGTCCGGGCGTATTCCTCCAGCTTGGGGATTCGGGCGTACATCGGACAGAAAATGTCGGTGTGGGGGTTGAGCTTCGCGCCTTCGTATTGGACCGGCCGGGTCGCGTCTCTCTTCTTGATCCAGGCGTAGGTCGCCTGGAAATTGATTCCGTCCCCCGCCTCGTTGCCCAGAGACCAGATGATGACGGACGGATGGTTCTTGTCGCGCTCGACCATCCGGCGCGTCCGATCGAGGTGGGCGGCCTGCCACTCGGGCTTGTTGGCCAGGGTCTTGTCCGGATCGAAGCTCACGCCGTGGGATTCGATATTGGCCTCGTCGACGAGATAGAGCCCGTATCGGTCGCAGAGCTCATACCACCGCGGGACATTGGGATAATGGCTCGTCCGGACGGCGTTGATGTTGAACCGCTTCATCAACCGGATGTCCTCAACCATAAGCTCTTCGCTGACGACCTTGGCGTTTTTGGGGTCGTGCTCGTGCCGGTTCACGCCGCGGATACGGATAGGAACGCCGTTAATGCGCAGAAGGCCATCCCTGATCTCGACGTTCCGGAACCCGGTTTTGCTGGAAACGGCTTCGATTGTCCGGCCCTTGGGGTCCAGGAGCGACAGGACGACCGTATAAAGATTCGGCGTCTCGGCCGTCCAATGGAGGGGCAAAACAACGCTGCCCTCCACCGTGCCCTCGGTCTCCCCGCCGGCCGGTACCGCGACGGCACACTGGAGCGGTGCCGGGATTGCGGACACGCCATCCGGGCCCAGAAGCTCGACCTTCAGCCTGTATCCCCGCACCGGCCCCGGACGGTGGTTCTTGATGCTCGCGCGGACGTCAAGCTTCCCGTTCTCAAAGGCTTTGTCCAGGGAAGCGTTGACCTGGAAATCCCTGATCCTCACGTCGGGGGTCGAAAAAAGTTGGACGGAACGCTCGATGCCGCTTATCCGCCACATGTCCTGGGCCTCGAGCCAGCTCCCGTCGCTGTAGCGGAAGACCTTGAGGGCCAACGTGTTCTCGCCCGGTCGCACATATTTCGTGATGTTGAACTCGGCCGGGGTCTTGCTGTCCTCGCTGTAGCCGACCTCCTTTCCGTTCACCCAGACATAGAACGCTGAGTTCACGCCGCCGAAGTGGAGGAACACCTGTCGTACCTTCCAGGCGTCCGGAACGGTGAAGGCGCGCCTGTACGAGCCGACGGGATTGTTGTCCTGCGGGACGTATGGCGGATCGCCCCGGAAGGGCATGGCTTCGTCGAGGTAGATGGGTTGCCCATAGCCCTTGAACTCCCAGTTTGACGGGACCGGGAAATCCGTCCAGCCGCCGACGTCGTAGTCCTCTTTTTCGAATCCGACCGGAGCGTCCGAGGGTTTCGGAACCCACTTGAATTTCCAGAGGCCATCGAGCGAAATCAAGAACGGCGACCGGGACGGATCGCCCTGGGCCGCGTCGCCCGCCGATGCATAAGGAATATAAGTGGCGTGGGGCGGCTCGGTATTCCGGCTGAAGACGGCCGGATTCTCCCAATCCTGGAGCCGGACATCTTCGACGGAGACGGAGGTCCCTCCCAGGCCTGAGAACATTCCGAAAGTGATAATCAGGGTCCAGAGACGTGTTTTCTTCATCGCTCCTCTCCTCAGGCGGTCCCCCCGCCGTCGACGACGAGATGGGCTCCCGTCACCCATTTGGAGAGGTCGCTCGCGAAGAAGAGGACCGCATTAGCGACGTCCTCGGGCGTGCCGACCCTGGCGATCGGCCG